>JBBIHL010000388.1:0-3534 GCA_037447075.1 Candidatus Eiseniibacteriota bacterium
GCCTGGGGACGCGCCGGGCACCTGATCGGCGAGCGCCCGGGGCGCGGCCGCGGGCCGCGCGTGCTTCTGATCGGCCACCTCGACACGGTGTTCGAGCCCGACAGCCCCTTCCAGCGCTTCGAGCGCCTCTCCGACTCCACCGCGCGCGGCCCGGGCGTGATTGACATGAAGGGTGGCAACGCGGTCATGCTCCTGGCCCTGCGCGCCCTGGCCCGCAGCGGCGAGCTGGACCGGCTGGGGTTCACCGTGGTGCTGACCGGCGACGAGGAGCGCGCGGGCGCCCCGCTGGAGCTGGCGCGGCGCGACCTGGTGGCGGCGGCCGACTGGGCGGACGTGGCGATCGGCTTCGAGGACGGCGACGGGGACCCACGCACCGCGGTGGTCTCCCGGCGCGGCGCCACCCGCTGGGTGCTGCGCACCGCGGGCCGGCCGGCGCACTCGTCGCTCATCTTCCGCGAGGGCATCGGGAGCGGGGCGATCTTCGAGGCCGCCCGCGTCCTCGACGCCTTCCGCGACTCCCTCGCGGGGCAGCCCTACCTCACCTTCAACCCCGGCCTGGTCCTGGGCGGGACCTCGCTGGCGTTCGCACCTGCCGAGAGCCGCGGCAGCGCCTTCGGCAAGACCAACGTGATCGCCGAGAGCACGGTGGTGGCCGGCGACCTGCGCGCGCTCTCCCTGGAGCAGCGTGAGCAGGCCAAGGCCGCCATGCGCCGCATCGCCGCGGCCAGCCTGCCCCACGCCGCCGCCCGGCTCGACTTCGAGGACGCCTACCCGCCGCTTGCGCCCAGCGAGGGGAACCGCCGCCTACTCGCCCTGTTCGACCAGGCGAGCCGCGACCTGGGGTCGGGCCCGGTGACGGCGGTGGACCCGGCCCAGGCCGGCGCGGCCGACATCTCGTTCACCGAGGGGCGGGTGGAGATGGCGCTCGACGGCGTGGGGCTCATGGGGTCGGGCGGCCACACGGTGGAGGAGACCGCCGACCTGCGCACCCTGCCCATGCAGGCCAAGCGGGTGGCGGTGCTGCTGTCGAGACTGGGACGCGAGGGGCCGCGCCGGGCAGCGCGATGAGCCGGCCGACCCCGGCCGCACGGCTGATCCTGCTCAACAAGCCCTACGGCGTGCTGTGCCAGTTCACCGACCCGAAGGGGCGCCCCACGCTGGCCGACCTCGTGCCCGTCAAGGGCGTCTACCCCGCAGGGCGCCTGGACGCCGACAGCGAAGGCCTGGTGGTCCTCACCGACGACGGGCGGCTGCAGCACCGCATCGCCGATCCGCGCAGGAAGCTCCCCAAGACCTACTGGGTCCAGGTGGAGGGCGAGCCTGGGCGCCAGGCGCTCGAGGCGCTGCGCCGCGGGGTACGGCTCGCCGACGGGCTCACCCGGCCCGCGCGCGCGCGCCGCATCCCCGAGCCGCGGCTGTGGGAGCGCGATCCTCCCGTCCGCTACCGCGAGCGCATTCCCACGAGCTGGCTGGAGCTGGTCCTCACCGAGGGGCGCAATCGCCAGGTGAGGCGCATGACGGCCGCGGTCGGGCACCCCACGCTGCGCCTGGTCCGGGTGTCGGTGGGCCCCTGGCGGCTGGAGCGGCTGCGCCCGGGCGAGTGGCGGGAAGCGGCGCTCCCGGAAGGGCTTGACCCTCCGTCCCGGCCCGGCTTGGCGAAACGCGCCGCCCCGAAGTAAGCTCCGGCCGCCATGGACGGACGCACCGCCATCCTGGAGCGGGTCGAGCGGGCAGGGCCGCGCCCACCCGACCGCGGGGCCGAGCCCCGCCGGCTCCGCATCGGGATCGTCACCCAGTCGTACTATCCGCGCTACGGCGGGGTGACCGAGCACGCCCACCACACCGCGCTGGAGCTGCGCCGGCGGGGTCACCAGGTCACCATCATCACCAGCCGCTTCCCCGACCGCCGCGAGCCCGGCCACGAGGCCGGGGTGGAGCGCATCGGCAGCAACCTGCTGGTTCCCTTCAACCGGGCGTTCGTGGACGTGACCGTGGGGCTGAACCTGCGCCGGCAGCTGCGGCGCTTGTTCGACGCCCACGACTTTGAGCTGGTCCACATCCACAGCCCCAACGCGCCGCTCCTGCCGCTGATGGCGGCGCAGGAGGCACGCTGCGCCCGGGTCGGCACCTTCCACTGCACCGGCGGCCGCAGCCTGCTGCAGGACCTCTTCCGCGGTCACCTGGCTCGCGCGGTCGGCCGGCTGGACCAGCGCATCGCCGTGTCGGCGAGCGCCGCGGCCACGGCGCGCCTCTACTACCCGGGCGACTACCACGTCATCCCCAACGGGGTGGACGTCGAGCGCTTCCACCCGCGGCTGCCCGGCTGGGAGCGCTGGAGCGACCCCGCGCGGGTGAACCTGCTGTTCGTGGGCCGGCTCGACCCGCGCAAGGGGCTGCACGTGCTGCTCGCCGCCATGCCCGAGGTGGTGGAGCGCACCGGCGGGCGCGCCCGGCTGCTGGTCGTGGGGGACTCCTACCTGCGCCGCCGCCTCGAAACGCGGGTGCCGGCCCCGGTGCGCGGCCACGTCCACTTCATCGGGCACGTGCCCAGCGCCGAGCTGCCGCGCTGGTATGCCACCGGCGATCTCTTCGTCTCGCCGGCCACCGGCAACGAGAGCTTCGGCATCGTGCTGCTCGAGGCCATGGCCGCCGGCTGCCCGGTGGTGGCGAGCGACATCCCGGGCTACCGCTCGGTGGTGCGGCCCGGGGAGAACGCGGCGGTCTTCCCGCCCGGCGACGTCCGGGCGCTCGCGCGCGTGCTGGCGAAGCTGGCGGACGACCCCGCCCGCCGCGCCCGGCTGGCCGAGCGCGGGCGGGCCCGCGCGCTCGAGTTCGCCTGGCCGCGGGTCACCGAGCGGATCGAGGGCGTCTACCTGCAAGCCCTGGCGGCGCGCTCGGCGGTGCACACCGCGGCGTAGCCGGCGCGGCGCGAGGCCTGCCGGCGCGCTTCAGGGGCGCAGCGCCACCTTGACCGCCGCGCTCCGATCCTTGCCGAGCGCGGCGTCGAGGGCGCGGCGGTAGTCGGCCAGCGGGAAAACGTGCGTGACGAGCGGCGCCACCGGCGCCCTGCCCGAGGCGATCAGCTCGAGGGCCTCGGCGAAGGCCCCCGGCTCCACGCCGGGGTGGCGGCCGTAGGCCAGGCTGCCGCGCACCGTGAGCTCCTTGAGCCACAGCCCGGTCCAGTCCATCCCGTCCAGGCCGCGCGCGTTGCCGAGCAGCGTCACCTCGCCGCCCGCCCGGGTGAAGTCGAGCGCGTCGGCCATGCCCCGGCGCCCCCCCACGCACACGAACGCGCGCTCGAACCCGCCCACCGCGGCGGGCGGGCCCACCACCGTGCGCAGCAGGCGCGCCCCGGCGGCCTCGGCCAGCTCGCGGCGGTAGTCCCCGCGCCCGAGCACCACGCGCGCCGCGCCCAGCCGGGCCGCGTGGTCGCGCTGGAAGCCGTGGCGCGAGACCATCGTAACCGGTGACTCCGGGGCGAGCGCGCACAGGGCCGCCAGGGTGAGCAGGCCGATCGCGCCCGCCCCCACCACC
>JBBIHL010000389.1:0-3528 GCA_037447075.1 Candidatus Eiseniibacteriota bacterium
GAGCGGACGGCGCGCTGGTGGACGCCACCCTGCGGGCCCTGCGCGAGAGTCGCGGGGACCGGCTCGGCGAGGCCGACGCCCGGCGTTGCGCGGCCCAGCCGCTCTTCCAGGCGGCCGGGCTGGTGCGCGCCGGCGAGGCCGACTGCTTCGTGGCGGGCGCGGTCCACACCAGCGCTGAGGTCCTGCGCGCGGCGCTGTGGCTGCTGGGCCTGGCCTCCGGGGCCTCGATCGCCTCGAGCTTCTTCGTCATGCTGGACCCGGAGAACCCGGGGCGGGCGTTGTTCTTCGCCGACTGCGGCGTGGTGCCGGATCCCGACGCCGGCCAGCTGGCCGAGATCGGGGTGCGCACCGCCGACAGCTTCGCCCGCCTGACCGGGGAGGAGCCGCGCGTGGCGTTCCTCTCCTTCTCGACGCGAGGCAGCGCCGACCACGCCCGCGTGCACAAGGTGCGCGAGGCGGTCGAGGAGGCGCGGCGCCGCCGGCCGGACCTCGCCCTGGACGGCGAGCTCCAGGGGGATGCCGCGCTCGACCCCGGCGTGGCCCGGGCGAAGGCGCCGGGGAGCGCGGTGGCGGGGCAGGCCAACGTCCTGGTGTTCCCCGACCTGGATTCCGGCAACATCGCCTACAAGCTGGTGCAGCGCCTGGGCGGGTGGCGGGCCTACGGGCCGATCGTGCAGGGGCTCGCCCGGCAGGCCAACGACCTCTCGCGCGGCTGCAGCGCCGACGACATCGTCGAGGTCGCCACCATCGCCTGCGCCCTGGCCCCGGGCGTGCGTGGGGCCGGCGCATGAAGCTCTCGCGGGTGGCGCGCCGGGTCGGCCACTCCGGGACCATGGTGGTGGACGAGCGGCTCATGCAGTCGCGGCGCCTGGGACGGGACGTGGTGAGCCTGGGGGCCGGCCAGCTCGACTTCGACACCCCCGGCCGCGTCTGCGACGCGGGCGTGCGGGCGATCCAGGAGGGGCGCACGCGCTACACCCCGGTGGCCGGCACGCCGTCGCTGCTCGAGGCGGTGCGCGAGAAGTTCGCGCGCGAGAACGCGCTGCGCTTCGGCCCCGACGAGGTGATGGTGGCGGCGGGGGCGAAGAGCGCGCTCTTCCATGCGCTGCTCGCGCTGGTGGACCCCGAGGACGCGGTGATCGTGCCCCTGCCGGCCTGGCCGAGCTACGCGTCCATGGTCCAGGTGGTGGGCGGCCAGGTGGTGCACGCGCGCACCGATCCGGGACGGGGCTACGCGCTCACCGCCCAGAGCCTGCTCGACGCCGTGGCCGCCGCGGGCGGGCGGGCCCGGGGGCTGATCCTCAACCATCCGCACAACCCCACGGGCGCGGTCTACGGGCGCGAGGAGCTGCTGCGCATCGCGGAGGTGGCGCGCGGGGAGGGCCTGTGGGTGCTCTCCGACGAGATCTACGAGCACCTGGTCTACGAGGGGACCTTCACCAGCGTGGCGGCGCTGCCGGGGATGGCCCAGCGCAGCCTCACGATCAACGGCGTCTCCAAGTCGTTCGCCATGACCGGGTGGCGCATCGGCTACGCGGGCGGTCCGCGCGCCGTGATCCAGGCCATGGTGGCCCTGCAGAGCCATACCTCCGGCAATCCCAGCAGCATCTCGCAGGAGGCGGCGGAGGCGGCGCTGCGGCTCAGCCTGGACGGGGACGAGTCGCTGCGGGCGGAGCGGGCGCGGGTGCTGGAGGCGCTGCGGCGGCGCCGGGACCTGGTCTGTCGCGAGCTCGCCGCGCTGCCGGGCGTGAGCGTGACGCGCCCGGCCGGGGCCTTCTACGTGTTCGCGGACTTCTCGCGCCTCTACGGCCGCGAGCTGGGGGGGCGCCGCATCGGGGGCTCGCACGAGCTGGCCGGCGTCCTCTTCGACCAGGCGGGGGTGGCCGCGGTCCCGGGGGCGGAGTTCGGCGACGACCGCTGCCTGCGGCTCTCCTTCGCCACCTCGCTCGAGGAGCTCACCGTGGCCATGCAACGCATCCGCCGCCTGCTTTCGGGCAACGGCGGCCGCCCGGACCGGGGGTGACCGTGCCCACCTACGTCTACGAGTGCGAGAAGGGGCATCGCTTCGAGCGGGTGCAGGGCATCAAGGACCCGCCGCTCAAGCGCTGTCCGCGCTGCCGTGCGCGTGCCCATCGCGTGCCCAGCGCCGGAGCCGGGCTGATCTTCAAGGGTTCCGGCTTCCACGTCACCGACTACCGGAGCAAGGGTTACCGCGAGAAGGCCAGGCAGGAGGGCGCCGCGGGAGCCGCCCCACCGGGCAGTGCGGGCGCGGGCAAGACCAAGGACCCCAAGCCGGGTGCGCCGCGGGCGGAGTCCTGAAGGCGGCGATGGGGCGGAGCCTGACCCAGAAGATCCTGGAGGCGCACGTGCCGCAGGGGCGCGCCGCGCCCGCCGGCGAGCTCGAGCTGCAGATCGATCACGCGCTGGTGCACGATGGCCGGGCCGTGCTCGTGTTCCAGCAACTCGAGGCGATGGGCGTCGAGCGCGCCCGCACCGAGCTCGCGGTCTGCTACGTGGACCACCTGGCCCTGCCTTCGGCCTACGGCGCCCCCGAGACGGCGCGCTTCCTGCGGGCGGCCGCCGCTCGATTCGGCCTGTGGTTCTCCGCCCCGGGCAACGGCATCTGCCACCAGGTGCACGCCGAGCGCTTCGCCTCCCCCGGGCGCACGCTGCTCGGCGCCGATTCGCATGCGTGCACGGCGGGGGGCGTGGGGCTGCTGGCGCTGGCCGGCAGCCCGCTCGAGGTGACGCGGGCGCTGGCCGGCCGGCCCCACCGGCTGCGCGCTCCGCGCGTCCTGGGCGTGCGCCTGATCGGCGCGCTCCCTCCCTGGGGCGGGGGGAAGGACGTGGGGCTGGAGCTGCTGCGGCGGCTCGGCGTCCGGGGCGGCCGCGGCCGCGTGCTCGAGTTCTTCGGGCCCGGGGTGGAGTCGCTGTCGCTCCCGGCCCGGCTCACGATGGCCAACCTGGCGGCGGAGCTGGGGGCGGCGAGCGCGCTCTTTCCTTCGGACGAGCGCACCCGCGCCTTCCTGCGCGCGCAGGGGCGGGACGCTGACTGGCGGGCGCTGGCCGCAGACGACGACGCCTCCTTCGACGAGCGGCTCGAGCTCGACCTGGGCCGGGTGGAGCCGATGGTGGCGCTGCCCCACCGGCCCGACCGCGTCGTGCCGCTGCGCGAGGTGTCCGGGACCCGGGTGCACCAGGTGTGCATCGGCTCCTGCACCAACGGCTGGGCGGGCGACCTGGCCCGGGCCGCCGCGCTGCTCGCCGGGCGCAAGGTCCAGCCGGACCTCGCCCTGATCGTCGTTCCCGGCAGCCGGCGGGCGCACGCCACCCTGGCGGCCTCGGGCGCGCTCGAGGCCCTGGTGGGGGCGGGCGCGCGCCTGCTCGACTCCTACTGCGGGCCCTGCATCGGCGCGGCGGAGGCGCCCGCGCCGGACTCGGTCTCGCTGCGCTCCCACAGCCGCAACCTGCCCGGCCGCTCCGGCACGGCCGACGCCCGGGTCTACCTGGCGGGACCGGAAGCGTGCG
>JBBIHL010000390.1:0-3527 GCA_037447075.1 Candidatus Eiseniibacteriota bacterium
CGGTTCGAGAAGATGGATGATCCGCTGGTGGGGGTGATGGGGGAGGGCGTGGACATGGGCGCCGCGATCGCCGCGATCGAGGAGCGGATGAGGCGCAAGGCGGAGCGGGGATGAGAGAGACCGCGCACGGGCCGGGCGCCGAGGCGGTCGGGCGGCGCATCCGCGTGTCGGAGGGCGTCGAGGTCTCGGCGCTGCTGATGGCGCCCGCGCGGCCGCGGGCGCTCTACGTGCTGGCCCACGGGGCGGGGGCCGGGATGCGGCACCCGTTCATGGAGGCGATCGCGCGGCGCCTCGCCGCGCAGGGGATCGGCACGCTGCGCTACCAGTTCCCCTACGCCGAGCAGGGGGAGCGCCGGCCCGATCCCGAGCCGGTGCTGCTCGCCACCGTGGGCGCGGCGGTGGCGGCGGGCCGCGAGGTGGCGGGGGGGCTGCCGCTGCTGGCCGGCGGCAAGTCCATGGGCGGGCGCATGACCTCGCGCGCGGCCGCCGGACCCGCGCTTGGCGCGGGTGGCCCGCCGCTGCCCGGGGTGGCCGGGCTGGTCTTCCTCGGGTTCCCGCTGCACCCCTCGGGGCAGCCCGGGGTCGCGCGCGCCGACCATCTGGCGCGGGTGGAGCTTCCCATGCTGTTCCTGCAGGGGACCCGGGATACGCTCGCCGACCTCGGCCTGCTGCGGCCGGTGGTCGAGCGGCTGGGGAAGCGGGCCGCGCTGCGCGTCATCGAGCACGCGGACCACTCGTTCCACGTGCTCAAGCGCAGCGGGCGCACCGACGAGCAGGTGCTGGACGAGCTGGCCGCGGCCGTGGCCCAATGGTGGGAGGAGCGAACGTGAGCGTGCGGGTGTTGACCGGAACCAGCGGCTACTCCTACGCCGAGTGGAAGGGCAGCTTCTACCCGGAGAAGATGGCGGCAAAGGACATGCTGCGCTTCTACGCCGAGCGCTTCCCCACCGTGGAGATCAACAACACCTTCTACCGGATGCCGAAAGAGGCGCTGCTGGCCGGCTGGGCCGAGCAGGTGCCCGACAGCTTCACCTTCGTCATCAAGGCCTCGAAGCGCATCACCCACGACCAGCGCCTCAAGGGGTGCGGCGAGCTGCTCGGCTACCTCTTCCGGGTCACCTCCACGCTGGGCTCGCGGCTCGGGCCCCTGCTGTTCCAGCTCCCGCCCAACTTCAAGAAGGACGTGCCGCGGCTCCAGGGCTTCTTCGACGAGATGCCGGAGCGGCGGCGGGTGGCGGTCGAGTTCCGGCACGCGTCGTGGTTCGACGACGAGGTGTTCGAGACCTTGCGCGGCCAGGGAGCCGCCCTGTGCGTGGCCGACACGGGCGAGGAGCCCGCCGCCCCTCTCGTCGCCACCGCGGACTGGGGCTACCTGCGCCTGCGGCGCGAGGACTTCGGCGAGGCGGAGCTGCGGGAGTGGGCGCGGCGCATCCTGGGGCAGCCCTGGGGCGACGCCTACGTCTTCCTCAAGCACGAGGAAGAAGGGAGGGGCCCGAAGCTGGCCGCCCGGCTGATGGAGCTCTGCCGCGGGTAGTGCGCTCCGCGGGAGCGGAGGAGTGCGATCGGCGTGAAGCTCGAGACCGGCCGCTTGCGGCTGTCGGCCACCGACCTCGCGAACCACCTGGCCTGCCGGCACCTGACCGGGCTCGATCGCGGCGCCGCCGAGGGCCGCTGGAAGCCGCCGGACTGGTTTCGACCCGAGGCCGACGTGCTCCGCCAGCGGGGCTTGGAGCACGAGCGCGCGTACCTCGCCCATCTCGAGAGCCAGGGCCGCCGGATCACGCGCCTCGACCAGGAGGAGGAGGGCCGGCGCGCGCTCGAGCGCACGGTCGCCGCGATGTACGCCGGAGCCGAGGTGATCGCGCAGGCCACGCTCGCCGGCGGGCGCTGGTACGGACGCGCCGACGTGCTGCTGCGGGTGGAGCGCCCGAGCGGGCTGGGCGCCTGGTCCTACGAGGCGCTCGACACCAAGCTGGCGCGCGAGACCAGGGCGGGCGCCATCCTCCAGCTGTGCCTCTACTCGGAGCTGCTGCGCGAGATCCAGGGACTGGGGCCGGTCCACATGCACGTGGTGCCGCGGCGGCCGGACTTCCCGCTCGAGACCTACCGCGTCGAGGACTACCTCGCCTACTACCGGCTGGTGCGCCGGCGGCTGGAGGAGGCGGTGGATGAAGAAGGCGTTCCCACCTACCCCGAGCCGGTGCCGCACTGCGAGGTCTGCCGCTGGTGGCCGAGATGCGACCGGCAGCGGCGCGCGGACGACCATTTGAGCCTGGTGGCCGGGATCTCCCGGCTGCAGACGCGCGAGCTCCAGTCGCGCGAGGTCGGCACCCTCGCCTCCCTGGCCGCCCAGCCGCTGCCGATCGCCTGGAAGCCCGCGCGCGGCGCGAAGGAAGGCTACGCCCGCGTGCGCGAGCAGGCCCGCATCCAGCTCGAAGGCCGCACCGAGCGGCGCCACCTGCACGAGCTGCTTCCGGTCGCGCCCGGCCGCGGGCTGGCCTGCCTGCCGGCTCCCTCGCCTGGGGACCTGTTCCTGGACATCGAGGCCGACCCCTACGTGGACCCGGGCGGGCTCGAGTACCTGTTGGGCTGGGCGGTCGCGGATCCGGACCCCCCTCCGGTGGGTGCCCCGGCCGGGACGCGGGCGCCCGACGCGCCGGCCTATCAGCGCCGCTGGGCGCTGGACCGGGTGGCGGAGCGCCGGGGCTTCGAGGCGCTGATGGACGCGATCATGGAGCGGTGGGCGCTCGATCCCGGCATGCACGTCTACCACTACGGCGCCTACGAGCCGGGAGCGGTGAAGCGGCTGATGGGCCGCCACGCCACCCGTGAGGCCGAGGTGGACCGGCTGCTGCGCGCCGGCCGGTTCGTGGACCTGCACGCCGTCGTCAAGCAGTCGTTGCGGGCGAGCGTGGAGGAGTACTCGCTCAAGAAGCTCGAGCCGCTCTACGGCTTCGAGCGACGCCAGCCGCTGGAGCAGGCCAACGCCGCGCTGCGGCTGATCCAGCGCAGCCTCGAGCTGGGCCTGGGGGTCGCCTCCGACGACGAGCACGCCAGGATCGTGGAGGCCTACAACCGGGAGGACTGTTTCTCCGCCCGGGCCCTGCGGGACTGGCTGGAGTCGTTGCGCGCGCAGGCGGTGGCGGCAGGCGCCGAGATCCCGCGCCCCCCGGAGCAGCCCGGCGACCCGAGCCCGGCGATCGGCGAGCGGGAGCGCCGCGCCCGCGAGCTGGCGGAGCGCCTGCTGGCGGGAGTGCCGGAGGACGCGGGGGAACGCTCCGAGGAGCAGCAGGGGCTCTGGCTGCTCGCGCACATGCTCGACTGGCACCGCCGCGAGGACAAGGCGCCGTGGTGGGAGTACTTCCGGCTCCGCGAGCTGTCCGACGAGGAGCTGCTCGACGAGATGGCGGCGCTCTCGGGGCTGGAGTTCGTGGAGCGCCTCGGACGGAGCGGGCGCGCGCCGGTGGATCGCTACCGCTTCCCGGCACAGGAGACCAGGATCCGCGAAGGCGACAAGCTCCACCTGC
>JBBIHL010000391.1:0-3519 GCA_037447075.1 Candidatus Eiseniibacteriota bacterium
TGCCGCCCGGCCGGCCGCTGCGCACCCTGGGCCTGTGGCTCATGATCCTGCTGCTGGGCCTGCTGGGTTACCAGATCTACACCGGCCGCTTCGTCGCCGGCCAGCGGGCCGAGATCTCCTACACCCGCTTCGTGCAGGAGGTGGACGCCGGCAACATCGCGAGCCTGCAGATCGTCGAGCGCACCGTGATGGGCGAGCTCAAGCGCGAGTCCACCATCCAGGCGCAGGGCCGCCCGCTCACCTTCAAGGCCTTCCGCACCAACATCATCGGCGAGGGCGAGAACCTGCCCAAGATGGTCTGGGAGAGGAACCCGGGCGTGGAGATTGACGTGCGACCGCCGGGCGTCAACTGGCTCTCGTTCGTGTTCAGCTGGCTGCCCTTCGCGCTCCTGATCGCGGTGTGGATGTTCGTCATCCGCCAGATGCAGTCGGGCGGGAGCGCCGCGCTCAAGTTCGGCAAGTCGCGCGCCAAGGTGCTGATCGAGACCAACCCCAAGGTCACCTTCAAGGACGTGGCGGGCTGCGACGAGGCCAAGCAGGAGCTGCAGGAGATCATCGAGTTCCTCAAGGAGCCGCAGAAGTTCCAGCGCCTGGGCGGCCGCATCCCCAAGGGCGCGCTGCTGCTGGGCCCCCCCGGCACCGGCAAGACCCTGCTGGCGCGCGCGGTGGCGGGCGAGGCGGGCGTGCCCTTCTTCTCCATGAGCGGCAGCGACTTCGCGGAGATGTTTGTGGGGGTGGGAGCGTCCGTGACCGGCGACACGCCGGTCCTCGTGCGCCAGGACGGCCGCACGCGGCTCGTGCCCATCGGGGAGTTCGTGGACGGCTTCTATCCCGCGGGACGGACGGACGGCCTGGTTGCGGTGGAGGGAGTGCAGACGCTCGGGTTCGAGGAGCGGGATTCCAAGTTCAAGGGCTCCTCCAAGACCTTCGTGCAGGGCAGCGCGTGGAAGGGCGTGCGCGGCGTCTATCGCCACCGCGTGAACGCGATCGTGGAGATCCACTATCTGGGCGGCATCCTCCGGGCCACCGAAGACCACAGCGTGTTCGTGCGGACCCGCGATGGGATCAAGGCCGTCGCGGCCGGCGCCCTGAAGGCGGGAGACGTCCTCGTCAACCTCCCCTTCAAGGTGCGCGGCCCGTATTCGGCCAAGCACGGTACGCCCCACTCGGTCCGGGCCCACTCCTTCGAGGGCCCCACCGCCCCCCTCCGTCTCGAGGTGGCCGCACGCGATGCCGAGGCCGAGGCCCGCTACGCGTTCGCGCTCGAGCAGCAGGGAACCCTGAGCCAGGCGGCGATCGGCGCCGTGCTCGGCGTCTCGCAGATGACGGTGAGCAACTGGCAGCGTGGCCGGCACGAGCCGCGGGCGATCGCGTCGGGCCGCCTGGACACCGCACTTCCCTCCTCCGTCGAGGTCACTCCCGAGCTCATGCGGGTACTGGGCTACTACACTGCCGAAGGCCGCGAGAACGGATGCCTGGAGTTCACGTTTGGCGCGCACGAGACCGACCTGCACGCGGACTGCGTCGAGGTCATCGAGCGCCTCTTCGGCGTCAAGGCAAGGATCCGCAACACGCCCGACAACAGTACGAAGATCACCTTCCACTCGGCGCCGCTCGGCCGCTTCTTCGCCCGCCTGTGCGGGAACGGCAGCCACGGGAAGCACGTCCCCGATTGCCTCTGGGACCTTCCGCGCGCCTACTTCGACGCCTACCTGACCGGCTACGCCCTCGGCGACGGCTACGTGACGCGCGAAGGCAAGCTCAGCATGACCTCCGTGAGTGCGCAGCTCATCCGCGAGCTCACCTGGCTCTGCGCCATGCACGGGATCAAGGCCGGCGTGCGGCACATGACCCTCCCGGGCGGCCGCGTGATCAAGGACAAGCCCCTGCCGGCCAGTGAGGCGTGGAACCTGATCATCGGCAAGACCAGCCGGCCCTTCTCTCGTGACGCAGCGCATCGCGGCCAGGAGAAGAGACCCGTGGTCCGCAAGGTGGTGCACATGCCCTACCAGGGCTACGTCTACGACTTGTGCGGCTGCGAGAACGAGGCCTTCTTCGGCGGCGAGAAGCCGGTGCTTCTGCACAACAGCCGCGTGCGCGACCTCTTCGAACAGGGCAAGAAGAACGCGCCCTGCATCATCTTTGTGGACGAGATTGACGCGGTGGGTCGCCATCGCGGCGCGGGCCTGGGCGGCGGGCACGACGAGCGCGAGCAGACCTTGAACCAGCTGCTGGTGGAGATGGACGGCTTCGACTCCAACGAGGGCGTCATCATGATCGCCGCCACCAATCGGCCCGACGTGCTGGACCCCGCACTCTTGCGCCCCGGCCGCTTCGACCGCCAGATCGTGGTGGACTGGCCCGACGTGCGCGGGCGCGAGGGCATCCTCAAGGTACACACGCGCAACATCCCGCTGGCCGACGACGTGGACCTGAACACGCTGGCGCGGGGCACGCCGGGCATGGCGGGGGCCGACCTGGCCAACCTGGTGAACGAGGCCGCCCTGCTCGCGGCCCGGCGCAACCACAAGAAGGTCACCGCTCCGGACTTCGAGGAGGCCAAGGACAAGGTCATGCTCGGCATGGAGCGCAAGAGCCTGGTGATGACCGAGCGGGAGCGCAAGAGCACCGCTTATCACGAGGCCGGCCACGCGCTGGTGGCGTGGCTCACGCCGGGCTCCGACCCGGTGCACAAGGTGACGATCATCCCGCGCGGACGGGCGCTGGGGCTCACCTTCAACCTGCCCCAGGAAGAGCGCCACAACATGACCAAGGACGAGTGCATGCGCGTGCTGGTGCGCATGATGGGCGGGCGCGCGGCCGAGAAGCTGGTGTTCGACCAGCTCACCAGCGGGGCGGCGGGCGACATCGAGAGCGCCACCCGCCTGGCGCACAAGATGGTCTGCGTGTGGGGCATGAGCGAGAAGCTGGGCCCTCTCACCTTCGGCAAGCGCGAGGAGATGGTGTTCCTCGGCCGCGAGATCGCCACCCAGAAGGACTACAGCGAGCAGACCGCCCTGCTGATCGACCAGGAGGTGCGCGATCTGGTGGAGGGCGCCTTCGGGCAGGCGCTCAACCTGCTGCGGGCCAACATGGACAAGCTCCACCTGCTGGCCAGGACCCTGCTGGAGCGCGAGGTGCTGGACGGGGACGAGATGGACCGCCTGCTCAAGGGGGAGAAGCTCGAGCCCCAGAAGCCCAGCGAGCCCCCGTCGGGCGCAGCCGCGCCCGAGGTGGTGAAGGGCGCCGAGGCGGCGGAGAAGCCGGCGGCGGTGCCGCCGCTGCAGCCCCAGCCGCGGCCGGCGACGTAGGGGCTAGCCCGCGGGCCCCCCGCGACTTGGCGGGGAATGCCAGGGCCCGCCGGAGGCCGGTCCAGCTCGGTTTGCAGCCTCCTGGCAACTTTCCCCGTCCCTTGCGCGTCTCAATAGGTGCCCCTTCAGCGACGGGGCACGACTGGCAAACCAGTCGCGAAGTCTTCCCGAGCAAGGCCCGGGCGATGGCAGAGCCCGGGGCGGTACG
>JBBIHL010000392.1:0-2540 GCA_037447075.1 Candidatus Eiseniibacteriota bacterium
CGGGGCCCGCGCCCGAGACGCGCGAGGCGCTGGCCCTGGTCGGCGCCGGCCGCGCGGACCTGGCGCGGGGGCTGATGGAAGACGCGGTGTCGGGACACGCCCTGGATGCCGGCGCGCACGCGCTGCTCGCCGACCTGCTGCTCACCCGGGAGCCCCGCTCCGAGACCGGGGCGGTCGAGGCGCTGGCCGCCGTCGCCCTGGCCCCGGACCAGCCCCGGCACTGGCGCCGCTGGGGAGCGGTCCAGATGGTCCACGGCCATGCCCAGGCGCTGGAGTCCTTCCAGCGTTACCGGGAGCTGGCGGGGCCCGCGGCCCCCGCCGATCCCGAGGTCGAGCGCTGGATGGCCGCGCTGCGCCGCGACCGCGAGTCGGTGCGGCGGGAGTAGGGCCCGGAGACTCGTGTCGCATAAGGAGTATTATGTAAACTCGCGGGCCGCGGCAGGCACACCCCCGGGCGGCGGGTCTCGGCGCGGGATTGGGTCGGGCGCGTTTCAGTCGGGGACGATTCGTCGGGTGAGCGCCGGGTGCTGCTCGTTGATGGACGCTACCCCACCACCAGGTTTACCAGCCGGTTCGGCACGTAGATGACCTTGCGGATCTCGTGCCCGTCCAGGTGCCGCGCCACGCTGGGCTCGGCCAGGGCCGCAGCGCGCGCCTCGTCCTGGGTGGCGCCCGTCGGCAGCGTCACCGTGCCGCGCAGCTTGCCGTTCACCTGCACGGCCACCGTGGCCATCTCGTCCACGGTGAGGGCCGGGTCGTAGGCGGGCCACGGCTCGTAGGCCAGGGTGTCGCGGTGGCCCAGCCGCTGCCACAGCTCCTCTCCCAGGTGCGGGGCGAAGGGCGAGAGGATCAGCACGAGGGTCTCCACCACCGACCGCGAGCGCCGCTCGCGGCGCGTCAGCTCGTTGGCCAGCACCATTATCTGGGCGATGGCGGTGTTGAAGCGCAGCTCCTCGATCCCCTCGGTGACCTTCTTGATGGTGCGGTGCAGGACGCGCGCCAGCTCGGGGTCGGGTGCGTCGTCCACCAGCGCCCGGCTCAAACCGCCGTGCTCCCCCACCGCCAGCCGCCACACCCGGTCCAGGAAGCGCGAGACGCCCTCCACCCCCTGGGTGCTCCAGGGCTTGGTAACCTCCAGCGGACCCATGAACATCTCGTAGAGGCGCATGGCGTCGGCGCCGTGGCTCGCCACCACGTCGTCGGGGTTCACCACGTTGCCGCGCGACTTGGACATCTTCTGGTTGTCCTCGCCCAGGATGGTGCCCTGGTGCACCAGCTTCATGAAGGGCTCGGGAGTGCTCACCAGGCCGCAGTCGAAGAGCACCTTGTGCCAGAAGCGCGCGTAGAGCAGGTGGAGCACCGCGTGCTCGGCCCCGCCCACGTAGAGGTCCACTGGCATCCAGTAGCGCTCCTTGGCGGGGTCGAAGGGCAGGCGCGGGTTGCGCGGATCCAGGTAGCGCAGGTAGTACCAGCAGGAGCCCGCCCACTGCGGCATGGTGTTGGTCTCGCGGCGCGCCGGCTTGCCGTCGGCGGGGTCGGTGGTGTTGACCCATTCCTCGATGGTGGCGAGCGGGCTCTCGCCGGTCCCGGAGGGCTGGTAGCGCGCCACCTCGGGCAGCCGGACCGGCAGGTACTGCTCGGGCAGCGCCCGGGGCTGGCCGTCCACCCAGACGATCGGGAAGGGCTCGCCCCAGAAGCGCTGGCGCGAGAACAGCCAGTCGCGCAGCCGGTAGTTGACGGCACGGCGTCCCTTGCCCTGGCGCTCGAGCCATGCGGTGACCTGCTCGATCGCCTGGTCGGCCGGCAGGCCGTTGATCGAGAACGAGCCGTCGGGCGTGGTCGAGTTCACCGCCCGCCCGTTCACCTTGTCCACATAGGCTTCGCGGGTGACGTCCCCCCCGCTCACGACCTCGCGGATCGGCAGGTCGAAGGCTCGCGCGAACTCCCAGTCGCGCTGGTCGTGGCCGGGTACGGCCATGATGGCGCCGGTGCCGTAGCTCATCAGCACGTAGTCGGCGACCCAGATGGGGATGCGCTCCCCGGTGGCGGGATTGAGCGCGTAGCCGCCGGTCGCGACCCCGGTCTTCTCCCTGGTGAGCTCGGTGCGCTGCAGGTCGCTCTTGCGCGCGGCGGCGTGCTGGTAGGCCGCGACCTCGGCGCGGCGCTCGGGAGCCGTGACCCGCTCCACCAGGGGGTGCTCGGGGGCCAGCACCATGTAGGTGGCGCCGAACACGGTGTCGGGCCGGGTGGTGAAGACGCGGATCTGGCCCCCGCCCTCCTCCAGCGGAAAATCAATCTCCGCCCCCAGCGACCGCCCGATCCAGTTCTTCTGCATCTCGCGCGTGCTGTGCGGCCAGTCCACGCGCTCCAGGTCGTCCAGCAGCCGGTCGGCGTAGGCGGTGATCTTCAGCACCCACTGGCGCATGGGGCGGCGCACCACGGGGTGGCCGCCTTCCACCGACTTGCCGTCCACGACCTCCTCTTCGGCCAGCACCGTCCCCAGGTCCGGGCACCAGTTGACCGGCACCTCGGCCACGTAG
>JBBIHL010000392.1:2566-3505 GCA_037447075.1 Candidatus Eiseniibacteriota bacterium
TGAGGAAAATCCACTGCGTCCACTTGTAGTAGGCGGGATCGGTGGTGTTGATCTCGCGCTCCCAGTCGTAGGAGAAGCCCAGCATCTTGAGCTGCCGGCGGAACGTGGCCACGTTGCGGGCGGTGGTCTGGGCGGGGTGCACCCCGGTCCTGACCGCGTAGCGCTCGGCCGGCAGGCCGAAGGCGTCCCAGCCCATGGGGTGCAGGACGTTGAAGCCCTTCATGCGCTTGTAGCGGCAGATGATGTCGGTGGCGGTGTAGCCCTCGGGGTGCCCCACGTGGAGGCCCTCTCCCGACGGATAGGGGAACATGTCCAGGCAGTAGAACTTGGGCCTGGGCGCGAAGTCCGCCGCGCGGAAGGTGCCGTGCTCCTCCCAGTAACGCTGCCACTTGGGCTCGATCTCGGCGAAGGGATAGCGCTTCATCGGACGGGTGCCGCGGGCCTCCCGGGTGTCCGTGCGGGTCATGGGCCGATCACTGGGCGCCGCACAGGGACTGGGTGGCGTGCTCGAGCAGGGTGTCGGCCTCGGCCCACCCGCTCTTCCACGCCCGCTCCACACGGTAAAGGAGGTCGAGCCCTTCGGCAATGCGGCGCGGGCTCCAGCGGCGGCGCAGCTCCTCGCTCAGGCTGCGGAAGCGCGCCCAGCCCCCCAGTGCGCCGCCCAGCAGGTTGGTGAGCGCGAACAGCACGCTGCCCTCCCCCACGCCCGAGGCGAGCAGGCGCTCCAGGCCCAGTCGTGCCGCGGTGCTCTCCCCCTGCACCACCGCTCCCAGGAAGTCGGCCAGGTCGGCCCCGACCACCGGCCGCAGCAGCCGGCGGCAGTCACCCAGCGTGACCCGTCCGCTCTCGCCCGCCCAGGCGCAGAGCTTGCCGAGCTCGTTGAAGAACGCGGCGGTCTCGCCCTGGCTCGCTTCGATCAGCAGGTCCACCACGCCGGGC
>JBBIHL010000393.1:0-3494 GCA_037447075.1 Candidatus Eiseniibacteriota bacterium
GATGTATGAATTTTTCGACCGGTTGGTCAACGTGGCGCTGGCGCGCGTCCGCGACCGCCGGGCGCTGCGCTGGCTCCTGCGCCATCCGGAGGCCACCAGGCTGCGCAGCCGCCACCAGCTGGTGGCCCTCATCAAGCGCTTCGGCTCGGGCGCCACGCCGCTGCTGCGACGGGCCCTGCGCGCGCCCCTCCCGGAGTCGCCGATGCGGCTCGCCGCCATCGAGGCGCTCGGGCTGTGGAAGGACCGCCGTGCCCGGACCATGCTCCGCCGCCTCCTCGCCGCCGGCCCGGTGGAAACGCGGGTGGCGGCGGCGCGTGCGTTGGGCAACGTGGGCGACCCACGGTCCGCTCCCGCCTTGTCCAAGGCGCTGGCCGACCGCGAATGGCAGGTGCGGGCCCAGGCGGCGCGGGCGCTGGGGATGCTGGGGATCGCCGCCGCCCTGCAGCGGCTGGCCGCCGCGATGGAAGACCCCGCCTGGTGGGTCCGCCGCAACGCCGCCTACGCGCTCGCCACCATGGGGCCGCAGGGCGAGCGGGCGCTGCTGTGGGTGAGCCGCAACAGCGCGGACCCCTTTGCCCGGGACATGGCGCTCGAGGTGCTCGAGATCCTGGAGTGGGAGCGCGAGAGTCCCGGAGGGATCGCCCGTGTGGAATGACCTGCTGGTCCGGCTCGTCGAGTCCTGGCTGGGAGGCGGCCTGCTCGTCTACAGCGTGGCGGTCTTCGGCCAGTACCTGGTGCTGGGGGCCCTGGCCTTCGTCGAGGCCCGCCGCCAGAACCGCTGGCAGCGGCTGGCCGACCGGCTGAGCCTCTTCGAGGGGGACATGGCGCCGCCCATCAGCATCCTGGTGCCGGCCTTCAACGAGGAGCCCACCATCGTGGACAGCGTGCGCTCGCTCATGCAGCTGCGCTATCCCACCTTCGAGCTGGTGGTGGTGAACGACGGCTCCCGGGACCGCACCCTGGAAGCGCTGGTCGAGGCCTTCGGCCTCCGCCCCACCCGGAGGGTGCTGCGGGCCCACGTCCCGCGCGGGCGGGTGCGGGGCATCTACTCGTCCCCCCACCATCCGCACCTCGTGGTGCTGGACGTGGTGAACGGGGGCAAGGCCCAGGCGCTCAACCTGGCGCTGGCCTTCTCGCGCCACCCGCTGTTCCTGGCCATCGACGCCGACTCCATCATGGAGCGGGACACCCTGCTGCAGCTGGCGCTGCCCTTCTACGAGGACTCGACGGTGCTGGTGGTGGGGGGCGTGGTGCGCCCGGCCAACGGCTGCGTGGTGGAGAAGGGGCGGGTGGTTGCGGCGGGGGTCTCGCGCAGCCACTGGGCGCGGTTCCAGATCGTGGAGTACCTGCGCGGCATGCTGCTGGGCCGCATGGGCTGGGAGTACTTCGACAGCCTCTACATCGTCTCGGGGGCGCTGGGCCTGTTCTCGCGCGAGGCCGTGCTGGCGGTGGGAGGCTACCGCACCGACACGCTGGGCGAGGACATGGAGCTGGTCATGCGCATCCAGCGCTGGGCCGGCGAGCAGGGCCGGCGCGCCGTCGTGCGTTTCATCGGGAGCGCGGTGTGCTGGACCGAGGTGCCGCAGTCCGCGCGGCAGCTCGCGCGCCAGCGCGCGCGCTGGCACCAGGGCCTGGCGGAATCCCTGTGGATGAACCGCGCGCTGCTCTCGCGCCATCGCTTCCAGCTCCACCACGGGCTGGCCTTCACCTCGCAGTTCCTGGTGGAGCTGCTGGGCCCCCTGTTCGAGCTGTTCGGCGTCGTGCTCCTGCTCGGGCTGGTCCTCACCCGGCGGGCGGACACGCCCTTCGCGCTGCGCTACCTCATGATCTTCGTGATCGGGGGCACCGTGGTCTCCCTCATGGGCCTCATGATCGAGCGGGTCACGTGCCCGCGCTACCGCCGGGCGCGCGACTACGCCCTGCTCGCGGCCTACGCGCTGCTGGACAACTTCGGCTACCGGCAGTGCACCGCCCTGTGGCGGGTGCGGGGGATCTGGAACGCGCTGCGGCGCAAGGGGCGCTGGGGCGAGATGCGGCGGCGAGGGCACGAGCGGGCGGAAGCGGAGCCGCGCGCGAGCGCCCCGGAGGAGCGGCGGCGCGCGGCGTAGCGCCGGCGGGGCTGCCCGCCGGGACGGGGAGTCCGGACCCGCGTCGCATTCTCTGCTATAGTGCCTGGATTGGGCCGGCGCGCGTCGCCGCCATCCGGGGGTGAAGGCCCTGCGGGGCGGGACGGGGGCCGGCGGGTGAACCTCCTACCCCACCAGGGGATGCCCGACACCTCATTTCTCCAGCGACACCTCAAGCTCTCGCTCCCCCAGTTCGTCCGGCTCTCCGCGGACAAGCGGGCAGCTGCGGCGCGCGCGGCCGTCCCCGACCTCAACTTCTTCTTCGACGAGGGGAAACCCGTCGCCGAGCGCCCCGAGCCCGCCCGGACCCGCGAGCTGGCCCGGTCCCTGCTCGAGTTCCTCGGGCGGCCCGGACACCATGACGAGCACGCCGCCCGCACGCTCCCCGAGCGGGTGGTCACCGACGGCTTCCTGCGCTCGGAGTGCGATCGCGACCAGAACGTCTACCTGGGCCGGCTCTTCACCCGCACGCTCACGCGCGCGGTGCCCGACCTCATCTTCCAGCCGGTCCAGGCCACCGAGGTCTCGGCCGCGCTCCGGTGGGCGGCGGAACGGCGGGTGCCCGTCACGCTCCGCGGCGCGGCCTCCACCGCGATGGGCGGCTCGGTTCCGGCCGACGCGGGGCTGGTGCTGGACCTCGCGCGGCTGGACCTGGTGGAGATCGACCGCGCCGCCCAGGTGGTGGTGATCGGCGCGGGCGCGCGCCTGCGGACCGTGCACCAGCGCCTGCGCGAGAAGGGCCTGGCGCTGCCGGTCTACCCGTCCAACCTGGGCGGGACCTACGCCGGCTGGTTCGCCACCGGCGGGATCGGCATGAACGCCTTCGGGCGGGGGCGGGCGCTCGACCCGGTCCGCGCCGCGGACCTGGTGCTCCCGCGCGGCGAGCACGTGCGCTTCCATGGCGACGGCCGGCTGGACGTGCCCGAGGGCAGGCACCGCCGCACCCTGCCCGCCGCCGAGAGCGAGGCCTGGTTCCGCGGCCGGGGCTACCCGCCCCTGACCCTCGCGGACCTGGCGGGCAGCGAAGGCCAGTTCGGCGTGCTCACCCAGCTGACCGTGGCGGCGGAGCCGCTGCCGGAGATCGCGGCGTTCCTGCTGGCGTTCCGGTCCGAGCGCGACGCCCTGGCCGCCGTCGAGTGGGTGGTCGAGCGCGTGCGATCCGGCCTCGAGCCGCCCGCCAACCTCAAGCTGCTCTCGGGCTCCCACCTGGCCCACGTGGCGCGCGTCTGGGCCGAAGAGGACGGCAAGCCCTGGCGCGAGCGTCCCGGGGCGCTCTCCGACGACCGCACGCTGCCCTGGTCGCGGGTGCTGGGACCATCCGATCTGGGTGCGGCGGCGGGGCGGGATGCCTCCGCGCGCGGCGGCCCG
>JBBIHL010000394.1:0-3486 GCA_037447075.1 Candidatus Eiseniibacteriota bacterium
CGGATGGAGCGCCCAGGGCTATGGCGAAGGGGACGTCATCGGCATCATCGGTGAGAGCGGCCCCGCGCTCGCGCTGGCGCTGCTGTCCGCGGCGCGCGCCGGGCTCACGCCCCTGCTCCTCGACCCGCGCCTCGCCCGCGAGGAGCTCGACGCGGTGCTCGAGCGCGCGCGGCCGCGGGCCTTCGCGCTGTGCGACGCCGCCTCGGCACCGTGGCCGCTGATGCTCTCCACCTTCCACATGAGCGACCACGGCTGTGCGCGGCTCGACCTGCCCGGGCATACGCCCCCGGTCGGATCCGATCCGCACGCGCCCGCCGTTCTGCTGGTGACCTCGGGCACCTCCGGCCGGCCCCGGGTGGTGGCGCTCTCCGCGCACAACCTGTCGTCCAACATCCGCGCCGGCTACGAGGCGCACCCCTGCGACCGCGGCGACGTCTTCCTCTCGCTGCTCCCGGTCACCCACGCCTTCGAGCTCACCACCGGCTTCCTGGGGCCGCTCGCCTGCGGCGCGTCGGTGGTGTTCCCCGGTTCGCGCAACCCCAACCGGCTGCTGGAGGTGGTGGCGGCCGAGGGGGTGACGCACGTCAACGTGGTGCCCGCCATCCTCGGCATGATGCTGGGCGAGATCCGCGACGCCGAGGAGGGCCGCGAGATCCTCCTGGCGCTCCGCGGCCGCCTGCGCTCGATCACCTGCGGCGGAGCGCCGATCGCGCCCGAGCTGGCCGAGATCGTGGTCAGGAGCCGGCTGCCGCTCTGGCTGGGCTACGGGCTCACCGAGGCCTCCCCCGTGGTGGCGCTCGGACGTGCCGACGACTTGCCCCCCGGCTCCACCGGCCGGCCCCTGCCGGGAGTGGAGGTGCGCATCGCGGAGGGCGCCGGCGAGGTGCTGGTGCGCGGGGCCAACGTGATGCGCGGCTACGTGGGCGACGCGGAGGCGACGGAGGCCGCGATCCAGGACGGCTGGCTGCACACCGGAGATCTCGGCCGCCTGGACGAGCACGGAAACCTCTACATCCTCGGCCGCCGGCGCGAGGTGATCGTCACCGCCGCCGGGCTCAAGCTCGCCCCCGAACAGGTGGAGGAGGCCTACCGCTCGGCGCTCTTCGCGGAGGTCTGCGCCGTGGGCGTTCCCGACCCGGAGGGCGGTGGGGGGGAGAAGCCCCACCTCGCGGTGGTGCCGGCTCCGGACGCGAGGGCCGGCGAGGCTGCGATCCGGGCGGAGTTCGCGCGGCTCTCGGCCGCGGCGGGCGAGCGGCGCGCCCTGGGCGTCACCGTCCTCACCGGGCCGCTGCCGCGCACGCGCACCGTGAAGCCCCGGCGCGACCTGGTGCGGAAGGCAGTGCTGGAGAAGGCGGGCGTCACGGCATGAGCGCGCCCGGCCTGGCCACCGGCGCCGTGCTCGGCCGCCGCAACCGCCTGTTCGGCTGGAGCCTGTTCCTGATCGGCATCCTCTACGGGATGGCGCTCGGCACGTTCGTGTTCGAGGGTCCCGTAGCGGCGCCGGATCGCTTCGCCGACTACGCGTCGCTGCCGCGGCGGCTCATCCGCTTCGCCCACATCGCCTGCATGGCGCTGGGCGTGGTGAACGTGCTCTACGGGCACGAGCTGGACCGCCTGCGGGTGAGCGAGCGCTGGCGGCGGGTGGGCTCGTGGAGCATGATCCTTTCCGGAGCGCTCATGCCCACCTTCCTCACGCTCGCCGCCTTCCGGCTCCCCTGGAAATGGGGGCTCCCCGTCCCCGCCACCGCGGCCCTGCTGGCCGTGGCCGTGCTGGTCGCGGGCCTCGCGCGAAAGGAGCACCCATGAGGATCGGGCTCATCGCGATGTCCGGCGTGCGGG
This sequence comes from Candidatus Eiseniibacteriota bacterium, assembly GCA_037447075.1. Classification (GTDB taxonomy): domain Bacteria; phylum Eisenbacteria; class RBG-16-71-46; order RBG-16-71-46; family RBG-16-71-46; genus JBBIHL01. The sequence goes on from JBBIHL010000394.1 coordinate 1,840, forward strand.
TGAAGACCGAGGAGCTGGCCAAGCTCGGGGTCACGCTGCCCGGGTTCGTGAACCGCGGCAAGGTGATCGCCTCGCTGCCCTCGCTGGGCCTGCTGGTGGTGGCGGCGCTCACGCCCGAGCGACACGAGGTCGCCTACCTCGAGGTGGCGGACATCCGCGACGTCAACGAGCTGCCGGAGTTCGACCTGGTGGGGATCTCCTCGTTCACGGCCCAGGTCTACGAGGCCTACGAGCTGGCCGACCGCTACCGCGCGCGGGGCACACCGGTGGTGATCGGCGGCACGCACACCACCCTCTGCCCCGACGAGGCGCTGGAGCACGCCGACGCCATCGTGTGCGGCGGCGCCGAGGAGGCGTGGCCGCAGCTGCTGCGCGACCACGAGGCCGGCCGGCTGCAGCGGCGCTACCGCGGCCCCAACCGCGGCTTCTATACCAGGGGCGAGCCGGCGATGCCGCGCTTCGAGCTGCTCGTAGGGCGCCCCTACAACCGCATCACCATCCAGACCTCGCGCGGCTGCCCGCTCGACTGCGACTTCTGCGCCGCCTCCAAGATCTTCACGCCCCAGTTCGAGCAGAAGCCGGTGGACGCGGTGGAGCGGGAGCTGCGGCGGGTGACGGAGCTCTTCGACCGGCCCTTCCTCGAGTTCGCCGACGACAACACCTTCGTGAGCCGCGCCTGGTCCAAGCAGTTCCTGCCGGTGCTGGGGCGCATCGGGCTGCGCTGGTTCACCGAGACCGACATCCGCGTGGCCGACGACCCCGACCTGCCCAGGATGCTCTACGACTCGGGCTGCTACCAGGTGCTGATCGGGCTGGAGAGCCCGCGCGAGAAGAGCCTGGACGGCATCGAGCGCAACAACTGGAAGGCCAAGCGGCGGGGCCGTTACCTGGCGTCGGTGGATCGCCTGCAGTCCGCGGGCGTCACCGTGAACGGCTGCTTCATCGTGGGCCTCGACTCGGACACCCCGGACATCTTCGCCGAGATCCGCGACTTCGTGCGCGAGGCCGGGCTGCTGGAGGTGCAGGTCACCTGCCTCACACCCTTCCCGGGCACGCGGCTCTACCAGCGGCTCAAGGCCGAGCGCCGCCTGCTCGCGGAACACTACTGGGACCGCTGCACGCTGTTCGACGTCAACTTCCGCCCCAAGCACATGAGCGTCGAGGAGCTGGAGGCGGGGATGCGCTGGCTGTTCACCGAGCTCTACAGCGAGGAGATGATGCGCGAGCGGCGCCGGCGCTACGTGGACATCATCAAGGCGATCGAGGGCAAGGAGCCTGCCGAAGGGGTGCAGGCGTGAGCAGGGGGACGGGCCGCGGCGCGGCGGACTCCCGGGAAGAGCGCCTGCGCCGCGTGGTCGCCCGGGTGGCCAAGGTGTCGCCCGACTCCTTCGGCCTCGACGACGACCTGCGCGCGACGCTGGGGCTCGACTCGCTCTCGTCGCTGCGCGTCGCGGCCGGCGTGGAGCGCGAGTTCGGGGTCGCGATCCCCGACGAGAGGCTGCACGACCTGCCTACGGCCAGGGCGGTGCTGGAGTACCTGGCAAGGTCCGACTGACCGCCCGCTACCCCGCGGCGGGCGCGACCTCGATCGCCTCCATCCGCCTCGCCACCTCATCCAGCGCCTCGGGCGTCAGGATGCCGCGCGCC
>JBBIHL010000395.1:0-3473 GCA_037447075.1 Candidatus Eiseniibacteriota bacterium
CGATGTCGGCCTGCAGCTGCTGGAGAACTCCGTCGCGAGCATGCTCGCGCTGGCAACGGTGGGCGCGCCGCTGGCGCTGTCGGGCTGCGGCGGCCACCGCGAGGACAGCGCCTCCGGTGACGCCGCCACCCAGGTCGCTGCGGTGGAGCCGACCGGCGGCCCGGCGCCCGTGATTCCCGCGGCGGCGGCGCCGCCGGCCGCCTCGCTGGAGGCGGGCCGCCTCACGGAAGCGGCTCAATCCGTGGCGCCGGACATCGCCGTCTCGCTTGCCGACACCCTGGTCGGCCGCGGCGAGGTCGTGGAGATCGAGGCCCGCGGCACCTCGGACATCGTGGACATCACGCTGTCCGACGGGATCGGCAACCCGCAGCCCTTCGCCTACGACTCCACCGCCGACCTGTGGCGCGCGCGCTATCGAGTGCCGCTGCGGCCCACCTGGGAACGGACCGGGCTCTCGGTGACCGCGCGGAACGCGGACCATCGCTGGCGCCGGGTCTGGATCTTCCTGCGTATCCGGCCCGAGGCGTCGCCGCTCACCACGGCGCCGCCGGACAGCATGTAGCGCGCCCCATCGGCCGGGGGCCAGCAGGGGAGCGGGCGGCGTCTGCCGCCCGCTCCCGGTCTGCGGCGGATGGTCAAGAAGCTAGCGGAGGAGCTGCGTCCGCCTGGTCTGCCGGAATCGGTCCGCCGTGAGGCGGTGGAAGTAGATGCCGGAAGGAACCTCGTGGCCGCTCTCATCGCGGCCATCCCAGTCCACCCGATGCTGGCCCGCGGGGTACATGCCGGAGGCGAGCACGCGGATCCTCTCGCCGGTCACGGCATAGACTGCCAAGCTCACGAGGGCCGGCCGCGGCAGGTCGAACGCGACGCTCGTGCTCGACTTGAATGGATTCGGCTGGTTCGGCTGCAGCGCGAACCGGGCGGGGATCGGGCCATCGCCCACGCCGAGCGGGTAGCTCACCGTGAACGACCACGGCGCGCTCCAATCGCCCCATGCGCACTGTGGGGCGGCCTGGTTGTTGTGCGACCGCACGCGCCAGTGGTAGGTGGTGTAGAGGGCGAGTCCCGCGAGGCTGGTGTCCGTCCTGGCCGTCAGGCCGACGAGCGGGCTGCCGAAGGCGGGATCCTCGTCGAGCTGGATCTCGTAGTGCGTGGCGTCGGTCACGCCCGACCACGAGAGGGTGACGGGCAGCTCGTGGCCCATCGAGCCGTCCGGCACGCCCAGCAAGGTCGGCGTGGCGAGCTGGGTAATGATCGTGTAGCGATGCTCCTGCACGGGCTCCACGTTGTTGGCGAAGTCATCCGAGTAGAAGCGCAGGGTCAGGGACCGGTCGATGAAGATGGGGAACCCGATGTAGTTCTCCCACGGCCCGCCGTCCATCTGATAGTGGATGCCGCGAACCCCATAGCCGCCTCCGTCGGAAGCGCTCAGCCACACCAGGCCCGGCGCTTCGCAGTAGGTTCCGCCGGGCGGGCCGTTCGCGATCTGCGTGGTCGGGGGCGTAAGGTCAGGGTTCACGTCCTGGAAGCCGAGGCCCGTCAGCCTCCACCACCCATCGCGCGTATAGCTGGTGCCGGCGAACCAGTAGTCCTGCAGCGGCGTGTTGTTGACCGCGGCCCAGGCGCCCTGGATCCAGCCCCAGCTCGAGCATTCGCAGGTGCAGTGGAATGTGGCCTCCAGGGCATAGGTGGACCCCGCGTACAGGTCGAGCTCGCCGGCCATGCTCTCGCCCACCGCGTTGTCGAACTCCCAGACCTGCGTCCCCCGGTCCCGCGGGGGGTTGCTGGCCGCGCCGACATTGAATGACGCGATGGGCGTCCAGAACGAGCCCAGCATCCACACATGGACCGTGACGGTGATCCAGTTGTTGGTTTCGCCGCCGGCGCCCCCGAACGTCCACGGCGGGTCCGGGACGTGGACCCCCATGAGGCCGCTGGCCAGAGATTGCACCCAGACGCGGTAGCGGCCGGTGCGAATGCAATCGAAGCCGGTGAACCCTGCGTGCCCATTGGCCTCGGCGGTGACCGTGCTGAAGAGCGCGCCTGCCGAACTGATGTCCGTTCGCGCCCAGAGGCGCATGGTTCCGCTCGCCAGGTCCACGGTCCCGCCATGGTCGGAATGCGCCCTTTCATGCGGTACGAATCCCGTGTGGTCCACGTAGCCCGCGAAGTCGCAGGGGGGGTGCTTCATGAGCACGTTGACGATGGGCTCGGCGTGAGCCCGGCCCGCGGCGAGCAGGGCACAGCCGATTGAGACTGCCAGAAGGCCGCGCATGGGGTCCTCCCTTTTTGCCCCTCCCTCGCGGCGGCTGGAGAGGGGACCGGAGAAGGAACTCGGCCCCGGACCCGGCGTGACTGAAGTGAGCCTTGGATCCTGCGAGCGGGTCGCGACGGGGATGGCGGCGAGGCGGCCGGGGCTACGTGCGAGTCGGGGGCCGGGGCCCGGTGTGGGTGGGGCTCATGGGGTGGATGCCGATAGTCTGGCCCCCTTGCCTGCGCGAGCGACCCCGAGGTTCCCTGGTCAGGCGGGAATCCTGGTGACGATTCCAGGGGAAACCCACGAGCGCAGCATCAGCCATGCCTGGCAGGCCCCACCGCGAGATGCAGACTGGGTACGGCCCGAACCTCAATGCTGATCGCTGAATGCGACGATCCCGGGGTCTGCAGGACGGACGAGGTCGCACGACAGCTTCAAGCGCGGCCTCTGCCAGTCCGTCAGACCTCCACGAAGCATGGCAGGCGGGACCATCGCTGGCGCCGGGTCTGGGTCTTCCTGCGGAACCGGGCCGAGGCGTCGCCGCTCACCACGGCGCCGCCTGACAGCATGCAGCGAAAACAGCCGGCCAAGCGCGGGCCGGGCAGCGGGTGGGGCGTGGCCGCTTCCGCCCCTTTCAGCCGGCCGGGGCAGCCTGTGCTAGTCTCGCTTGAGGGGCGTCAGTCACCCGGGCGAATCAGTCCTCGGCGGGTTCCTCTTGAAAGACAACCTGCATCGGGGGCGCAATTCGGGCGGGCCCTCGGGGAGCACTCGATGAGCGAGCGAATTCGCGGCGTGTTGGCTCGACTTCGGTCGGGGCTGGAGGGGATTTACGGCACCCGGCTGCAGGGCTTGTATCTCTACGGGTCCTTTGCCCGTGGCGAGGAAGACGCGGAGTCCGACCTGGACGTCATTGTCGTTCTGGACCGCATCGACGGCTATGGGACCGAGCTGGATCGCACGAGCAGGCTCGTCGCTGAGCTTTCGTTGGATGCCGGCCTGAGCATCAGCCGTGTGTTCGTGTCCGGGCAGGACTGGACGGAGCGGGACTCCCCGTTTCTTGCCAACGCTCGCGAGGAAGCGGTCGCAGCGTGAAGCCCGAAGGGCGGCGCTTGCTGGAGAAGGCTGAGCGGGCGATCCGCGCGGCAGAGGCCCTCCTGGGTCGTGTATAGGACCCGGTACCTTGGACACCATAGTTCTGGTATTCCCGGCCCCGATG
>JBBIHL010000396.1:0-3106 GCA_037447075.1 Candidatus Eiseniibacteriota bacterium
GAGGTCGTGGTCCCCGAGCAGGGCGGCCGCGCGCGGCAGCGTGTCCTCCGGCAGGTCGGGGCTGTCGGCGCCGATGGCCAGCGCCCGGTCGCCCGGTGCGGCCAGCAGGTCGGCGAAGGCGTGGGCGAGCCGCTCGCCAAGGTCGGCTCCCATCTGGGGCCGCACGCGGTCGAAGGCTCGCGCCCAGTCGGGGGTGGGTCCCGGCGCGGCGGGGCCGGGGCCCGCCGGCTCCCCGTCGTCCGCCAGGTAGAGGATGCGGCGGGCGCCGGGGAGGGTCTGGAGCCGAGAGCAGGCGTCGGCGAGGAAGGCCCCGTAGAGCGCGGCCCGCTCGCCCGCCGGCAGGGCGGGACCGAGGCGGGTCTTGACGGCTCCCGTCCCGGGCGACCTGGCGAAGAGCGCGACGTGGAGCGTCATCGGGGAGGGAGCGCGGCCGGCGTCCCGAGAGCTGTGGGTGGCATGCCGGTCAAGGTAGGACAGGGCACGCCGCGCGCAAGCCCAAAGCCCGGGCGGCGAGGCTGGCCAGATCCGATTCGCGGCACGCGGCCAGGGCCACTATCGCTTGACACCCACCGGGGGCGTTCCTAGAGTCGCGCCGTACCGTTTCTCGCCGTCGTTCCCATCGCTCCGCGTGCCCGCCGGCGACGCGTCCAGCGCCGCGGAGCCGCACCCGGGGCTGCTTCCCATGTCCGAATCCAATCACTTCCAGGTGGCTCTGGTCGGCGCCGGGCCGGGCGGCTACGTCTCGGCCATCCGCGCGGCCCAGCTGGGGCTTCGCACCGTGGTCGTCGAGAAGGACGAGCTCGGGGGCACCTGCCTGAACTGGGGGTGCATCCCGACCAAGGCGTGGATCACCACCGCCCATCTCTACGAGACCATCCGCCGCGCCCGGGAGTTCGGCATCGAGGTGGGCGAGCCGCGCATCCAGTGGCCCTGGCTGCTGGAGCGCAAGCGCAAGATCGTCTCCACCCTTGTGGGCGGCGTGAAGCAGCAGCTCACCGGGCGCGACGTCGAGATCGTGCGGGGCAGGGCGCGCCTCACGGCGCCCCACCGCCTGTCCGTGCAGCTCAAGGAGGGCGGGGCGCGCGAGCTTTCGGCCGACCACGTCGTCCTGGCCACCGGCGCGCAGGCCACGATGCCCCCCGGCTTCCGGCTCGACGGCGATCGGGTGGTGACCAGCCAGGAGGCGCTGGAGCTCTCGCGCCAGCCGCGCCGCGTCGCCGTGCTGGGCGGGGGCGTGGTGGGCTGCGAGTTCGCGTGCTTCTTCGCCGCGATCGGCACCCGGGTCACGCTCATCGAGATGCTGCCGCGACTGGTGCCGGCCGAGGACGACGAGATCGCGCAGACCCTCGAGCGCGAGCTGAAGAAGCAGAAGATCGCGGTCCACCTCGATACGCGCGTGGAGGGGATGAAGGACGGGCCGCAGGACTCCCTGGTGCTCGAGCTGACGGGCGGCGCCACGGTGGAAGCCGACACGGTGCTGGTCGCCACCGGACGCAAGCCCTACACGGCGGAGCTCGGGCTGGACGTCGTCGGGGTCCGCACCGGCGACCGGGGCGGCGTCCGGGTCAACGACCGCCTCGAGACCAACGTCAAGGGCCTCTACGCCATCGGCGACGTCACCGACATCAAGCAGCTCGCCCACTTCGCCTCCGCCCAGGGCAAGGCCGCGGCCGAGATCGCCGCGGGTCGGCCCGCCCAGACCAACTGGCGCGCCGTTCCCGCCGCCACGTTCACCAGCCCCGAGATCGGGAGCGTGGGGCTGACCGAGCGCGAGGCCGGCGCCGAGGGGCACAAGGTGAAGTGCGGCAAGTTCCCCTTCCGCATCCTGGGCAAGGCCCTCGCCGACGGCGAGACCGCGGGCCTGGTGAAGATCGTCGCGGACGCCGCGACCGACCAGGTGCTCGGGGTGCACATCATCGGGCCCCGGGCCTCGGAGCTCATCCACGAGGCGTCGCTGGCGCTGGCCGCCGACCTCAACGCCCACGACATCGCCCAGGCCATCCACGCGCACCCGACGCTCTCCGAGGCGATGGGCGAGGCCGCGGAGGACGTGGACGGGATCGCCATCCACCTGCTGAAGCCGCTCAGCAAGCCGGCGGCGAGGAGCTGATTCCGTGGTCCCGCCGGAAGGCGCGGCGCGGGAGGGCGCACCGGACGGCCTTCCGGCCTCGGGCGCCGCCCAGGCGCCGGAGGCCGCCGGCGCGCTGGTGGATATCCACCTGTGCGTGGGCCAGGGCGTGCCCCTCAAGCGGGTCGAGAGCGCGGAGGCGCGCGCCGATTTCGGCCTGTGGGGCGACCGCCACGCCTGGGCCGGCAACGCCCGGCAAGTGCTGCTCGTCGAGCAGGAGATCCTGGAGGCGCTCGGCCTGGCCCCGGGCCTGGTGCGGGAGAACCTCACCACCCGGGGCGTGGCCTTCAACGGCGCGCCGGTCGGGGCGCGCATCCGGGTGGGTCCGGTGCTGCTCGAGGTGACGGGGCCGTGCCGGCCGTGCGCGCTCATGGATCAGATCCGGCCCGGGTTGAAAGCCGAGCTCGTGGGTCGCCGCGGGACGCTGTGCCGGGTACTGCAGGGCGGCATCCTGCGGACGGGGGACCCGGTCGTCGTGGCGCGCGAGGGCTGATCCCGGCGCCGCGCCGTGCAGCGGGTCATCGCGGGCACCTCGCTCTTCGCGCTGGGGGCCGCCCTGGTCACCGCGCTCTCGGGGTGGATCGCCTACGCGCGGGTGCGCGAGGCGTTCGAGCGCGAGTTCGCGCGGCGCCTGGAGTCGGTGGCGCGCACCGCGGCCGCGCAGCTCGGCGCGGCGGACGTGGCCGACGTGCGCCGGTTCGGCCAGGAGGCCGACCGCTACGGGAACCTGGTGGAGCTGTTCTTGAGCCTGCGCCACGCGGGCGGCGTGGCCAACGTCTCCCTGCTGGACACCGGCGGCGTCGTGCTGGCCGACGGGGTGGCGCCGGACCTCGAGGGGCGGCGCTCGCCCCTGGTCCAGGTCGCTCCCGGGGCGGCCGCCGAGGCCCGCGCCGGCCGCACGGCGACCAGCGCGATCTACCGATCCCAGGGCTTGACGGCGGGGCGCCGGGCGGCGTTTTCGCCGGTGGGGGGTGCGCC
>JBBIHL010000396.1:3117-3443 GCA_037447075.1 Candidatus Eiseniibacteriota bacterium
GAGACCGCGGCGCTGGTGGCGGTGGAAGGCGAGGTGGACTACGGCCGCACGCTCGCGGACCTGCGCCGCTCGCTGGCGCTGGCCGGCCTGGTCAGCCTGGGAGCGCTGGCGCTGCTGGGGACCTTGTTCGTACGCATGGCGCTCTCGGCGGCGCGGCTGGAGCGCAGGCTCTCGCGCGCGCAGAACCTGGCGGCGATGGGCCAGATGACGGCCACCCTGGCGCACGAGATCCGCAACCCGCTGGGGATCATCCGCAACGCCGCCACGCGCCTGGGCCAGCTGGACCCCGAGGCGGGCAAGGTCGCGGGCTTCGTCGTCGAGGAGGC
>JBBIHL010000397.1:0-3439 GCA_037447075.1 Candidatus Eiseniibacteriota bacterium
CCCGCAACGACCCATCCTGGGACGAGACACTAGTCCACGACCATCATCTTGCCGGAAAGCGTGGCCCGCACCAACCCGCTCGAGGGGTCGGCCGCGCGCAGGCGATAGAGGTAGAGGCCGGCCCCCAACCGCCCGCGGTTCCAGGTGGCGCGCTGCTCGCCCGCAGGCTGGGTGCCGAGCGCCCGCGTCGAGACGCGGCGGCCCTGGGGATCGAACACCTCCAGCGTGACGTGGCTCGCCTCGGGCAAGGCGTAGCGGATGGAGGTCATCATGCGCATGGGGTTGGGGAAGCTGCCGAGCAGGGCGTAGCGCGTGGGCCGCGGCTCCTCCCCGACGCCCACCACCTGGAGCGAGGGATCCATGTAGGCCCAGGTGGGGCAGCATTCGCCCCTGCGCTCCCGGAACCACCAGGTGCGCGTGCCGTAGCTGCGCGTGAACGGGTCGAACGAGTCGCCGTCGAGCAGGTCGATGCCGATGAACAGCGTGCCGTCGCCCAGCCCGGCCGGGTAGCCCAGCGCCGTGAGGTCCAGCGCGAGCTCGGCCGTGTAGCCCTCGTCCACGTCGGCGCTGGCCGTGTCCTCCGCGGTGGTGTTGGGCTTGAGGGCCAGCCCCAGCTGGGCGTCGCCACTCGTCACCAGGGGACCCAGGTCGTCCGCGGGCTCGACCGTCCCGTTCTGGCCCACGTGGAAGCTGAACTGGTAGGGCACGAGGTTGTGGTCCACCGGGTTGTGCGCCGCGTAGTCGTTGAGGGTCACCACGAAGCCGTCCCAGCGGTCGAAGAGGTTGAAGGCGTTCTGGACCACCTGGTCCCTCACGTCGAAGCCCAGGTAGAGCCGGTCGTCCTTGAAGAACCACTTCACCGTGGCGTCCCCGGGGTCGAGGATCGGCGCGCTGCCGCCGTTGACGGCCGGCTGGTACTGGCCGGAGCGCCAGGGCCCGACCGCCGCGTACGAGTCCCTCAAGGCCGTGTCGCCGTAGCGGATGTCGAACCCCGGGGCCAGTCCCCAGACCTGCTCGGCGAGGGCGCCGTCAATCGTGGGGGCCGGGAAGCTCGCCGCGTTCGGCACGAGGTATTCGGGCCCCACGGCGGGCACGGGTCCGGAGTTCACCGTGACGTCGGGCCGCGTGTAGACGCGGACCTCGTTGTACCACATCGCGTTCGCCCACGGGGACTGCCACCAGGTGCGGTTGCCGCTGATGGCGGAGGTGATGGGCCAGCTCCAGTCGCAGTCGTAGATCGAGATGTTCCACTCGAAGATGTCCCCCTGCGGCTGGGTGAGGTTGTAGCCCATCACCGCCGCGTCGAAGCGCATCTCGACCGTGTAGCCGTTGTCGAGCACGGCGTCCGAGTTTGACAGGCCGTTCACCACGGTGACCGCGTCCCAGGCCGCCACGCTGGCCGGGTCGCGCGGCGAGGTGCTGGCCGGCCACTTGCCCCACCGCCCCACGAAGGTGGGGGGCTTGCCCGGCGCCGTCGGGTCCGGGTCGCCGTAGTTCCACCACGTGTAGGTGTACTCGGCCGGCCCCGCGGGCCGCGCCGGGGTCGAGCGATCCTTGACCGCCATCAGGAACCCGTCGAAGTAGTTGAAGTCCGGCCCTCCCCCGACCGAGCGGTCCTGGACGAAGGCGCCCAGGTAGACCTGGTTCCCGTTCACCAGGAACTTGAGCACGGCGGTCATCGAGTCGGTGACGGCCCCGATGATCTCGTCCTTCCACCCGCTGCCGGGCCGGCCGTTGTCGCGGGCGTAGCGGATCGTGTAGGACTCCGCCTGGGCCCAGGCGGGCTCGTCGAGCACGCCGTCGAGGGTGATGGGCGCCCCGTCGGTGGTGCGGGCCCAGATCACGTCCAGCCGCGGTGCCTGGGCGCGGGCGGGCGGCGCCGGCGCCAGCGCCAGCCCCGCGAGCAGAGCGAAGGTCCATCGTGCGTTCATGTCCGTGTTCTCCTTGCGTGCCGGGTTTGCCGATTCGGCCGGTGCGGCGGCCGCGCCCCGTCCATGCGTTGCCTCACGTTTCTCTGCCGGCGGCCCCTGCTTCCCCACGGACCTCGCGCGGCGGGGGTCGTCGAGTCCCCCCGGGTCCTCCTAGCGGCGCGGCCGCCCCGCACCCGGGGCGGCTGAATCCTCCCGGACGGCGGGGCCGGCCGCTCCATCCCTCCGCCCCCGGGCCGGCTCCCCGGCCGCCTGCGGCCGGGAGCTGCCGCACGACTTGCGCACCACCAGCGTGGTGGGGAGCACGTCGTGCTGGAGCGGCAGGGACTTCTTCGTGCGGGTGTGGGGCAGAAGCTGCTGCACCGCGCGCTCGCCCAGGTCGTAGGCGTCCACGCGGACGGTCGTCAGGGGCGGGCTCAGGTAGCGGGAGATGGCGATGTCGTCGAAGCCGCCGATCGCGATGTCCTCGGGCACGCGGATGCCCGCGTCCCGCAGCGCGCTCATCAGCCCGATGGCCATGCAGTCGTTGGCGGCGAACACGGCGGTCGGCCGCGGCCGGAGGCCCAGGATGCCGGCCGCGGCCCGGTGCCCCGACTCCTCCGTGAAATCGCCCGCGACCTCCAGGTCGGCGGAGACCTCGAGGCCGCGCTCCCGCAGCGCGGCCCGGTAGCCGCGCAGCCGCTCTTCGGCGTCCACGTTCCCCTGCGGGCCGCGCACCGTGGCGATCACCCGGTGCCCCAGCTCCAGGAGGTGGCGCACCATGGCGCGGGCGCCCTCGAGATTGGCGATGGAGATCGTGCTGCAGTCGTTGATCTCGGCGCCGGGGTCGAGCACGAGCACGGGGAACGTCTGGACGAAGCCGCGGACGGCTCGTGCCGAGTCCGCGTCGGGCACCAGCGCGATGAGCCCGTCAATGCGCCCGCGCATGGAGCGCACCGCGGCGATCAGCGCCTCGGTGTCGGCGTGGGAGCTCGAGACCAGGACCTGGAACCGCTCGCGGCGCGCCGCCAGGTCGATGCCGCGGATGACCTCGGAGAAGAACTCGCCGTAGAGGTCGGGCAGGAGCACGCCGAGGGCGTGGGTGCGGTTGGTGATCAGGCTGCGCGCCGTGCCGTTGGGCCAGTAGTCCATGCGCGCGGCCACCGTGCGCACGTGCTCGCAGGTGGGTCGGCTGACCAGCGCGCTCTGGTTGAAGACGCGCGACACGGTCGCGATCGAGACCCCGGCTTCGCGCGCGACGTCGCGGATGGTGGCCACAGCCGACTCCCCAGTGAGGGCCTGGTGCCAGCAGCGTGCGACGAGTGTTCGAGGAACGTCCGCATGAAAACGATTACATGGAGGTCGCGGCCTGTCAAGGGCGACTTGCGCAGGAGGGACCGGGGACGGGGGCGCCGGGTGGGTTCGGAACGGCCTCCTGGCCGCCGTGGCGCGGTTCAGCGGGTCGGTCCCGGCCCGGCGATCGGGTCCGCCCGTACCGGGCCCGACAGGTGGCTCGAGCCCTCGACTGCACG
>JBBIHL010000398.1:0-3435 GCA_037447075.1 Candidatus Eiseniibacteriota bacterium
CGCCGGACCCGCGGTACGCTTTCATTCCTTGCTCCGCCCGGCGCGGCCGACCGTTGCGACCCGGCGGCGAACCGCAGCGCGGCCGGGAGCGCCGGCCCCCCGGGCTGTGCTACCCTCCGGGCGGTCCTTTCCCGCCCCCACCGGGGAGGCCGCCATGCCGCCGACCCCGCGCTCCGAAGTCACCCGCCTCCTCCTCCAGCTGAACGCGCGTGGCGCGGCCGGCTCGCGGGCCTCGCAGCGGCTCTTCGAGCTTCTCTACGACGAGCTGCACCGGCTGGCCGCCGCCCTCATGCGCCGCGAGCGCCGGGATCACACCCTCCAGCCGACCGCGCTGGTCCACGAGGCCTACCTGCGCCTGGTCGCGGGCACGCGGGTCCAGTGGCAGGACCGCGCGCATTTCATGGGGATCGCCGCCCGGGCGATGCGGCAGATCCTGGTGGATCACGCGCGCCGCCACGCGGCGCAGAAGCGCGGCGGCGGCTACACCCGGGTGACGCTCGGCGGCGCGGAGGCCCCCGGTTCCCCCGACGCCGTGGAGATCCTCGAGCTGCACGACGCGCTGGAGCGCTTCGCGGCCGTGGATGGACGTGCGGCGCGGGTGGTGGAGATGCGGGTGTTCGGCGGCCTCACGGTGGAGGAGACGGCGCACCTGCTCCAGGTCTCGCCCCGCACCGTGGACGGGGACTGGGCGGTGGCCCGCATGTGGCTCACGCGGGAGCTGGGCGGCGCGGGGGCCCCGTGAGCGACGACCGCTACGCCCGGATCAAGGACATCCTGCTCGCGGCCCGCGAGGTGCCCGCGGGGGAGCGCCCGGCCTTCCTGGATCGCGCCTGCCGGGGCGACGCCGCGCTGCGGCAGGAGGTCGAGTCGCTGCTCGCCCACGAGCACGCTCCGGCCCCGCTCGTCCGGAGCGGCGCGCTGGCGCAGGGGCTGGGGAGCGCGCTCGCCGGGGCCTCCCCGGGCGCGTCGGCTCGCGCAGCTCCCGAGCGGATCGGCCGCTACCGGATCCTCGAGCTGCTGGGCGAGGGCGGCATGGGGCAGGTGTTCCGCGCCGAGCAGAGCGAACCGATCCGGCGCCCGGTGGCCCTGAAGCTCATCCGGCGTGGGCTCGACTCGGGGGACTTCATCCGCCGCTTCGAGGCCGAGCGCCAGATCCTGGCGCGCCTGGAGCATCCCGGCATCGCGCGGCTCATTGACGGCGGCCTCACCGACGACGGCCTGCCCTGGTTCACCATGGAGTTCGTGGACGGGGTGCCGCTCGACCGCTATTGCGACCAGCGCGCGCTCCCCATCGAGGCGCGGCTGCGCCTGTTCCGCGCGGTGTGCGGCGCGGTCCACTTCGCCCACCGCAACCTGGTCGTCCACCGGGACCTCAAGCCGGGGAACATCCTGGTGACCGCGGAGGGCGCGGTGAAGCTGCTGGACTTCGGGATCGCCAAGGTGACGGGAGGCGAGCCGGAAGGGGCCGCGGCGACCCCGCTCACCCGCACGGAGTTCCGGCTGCTCACCCCGGAGTACGCCGCCCCGGAGCAGATCCGCAACCAGCCCGTGACCACGGCGACCGACGTCTACTCGCTGGCGGTGATCCTCTACGAGCTGCTGTGCGGCCGCCGTCCCCACGCGGCCACGGGCCGCTCGTCGCGCGAGCTGGAGGACGCGGTCCTGACCGCGCAGCCCCTGCCCCCCAGCGCCGCCGCCCACGGGACGGACGCCGAGCGGCTGCGGCGCAAGCTGGCGGGCGACCTCGACACCATCTGCCTCAAGGCGCTGCGCAAGGAGCCCGAGCGCCGCTACGCGTCGGCCGATCAGCTGGACGAGGACATCCGCCGCCACCTCGAGGGCCTTCCGGTGCTCGCCCGGCGGGACACGCTCGCCTACCGCGCCGGCAAGTTCGTCCGCCGGCACCGCGGCGCCGTGGCGGCCGCGGCGGCGGCGGTCGTGCTGCTCGCGGCCGTGGTCGGCGCCTACACCGTGCGGCTTCGCCAGGAGCGCGACCGGGCCCGCCAGGCGCGCGACGCCTCGGAGGCCGTGACCGAGTTCCTCTCGGACATGCTGAGGGCCCCCGACCCCGGCGCCCGCGGCCGCGACGTGACCGTCCGGGCGGTGCTCGACAGCGCCTCGCAGCGGATCGAGGGCGAGTTCGCGGGCCGCCCCGCGATCGCGGCCCGACTGGAGCTGGCCGTGGGGCGCGCCTACCACGGCCTCGGCGACTACGCCACGGCGCAGCGGCATCTCGAGCGCGCTCTGGAGGTGGGCGAGCGCGCCCTGGGCCCGGACCGCGAGGAGACCCTCAACGCCCGCTTCCACCTGATCCTGCTCTACACGGACCAGGGTCGCTTCCGCGAGGCCGAATCGCTCACCGTCCGCAACCTGGCGGACCGGCGGCGGCTGTTCGGCGCGGAGCACGAGACCACCATCCAGACGGCGAACTCGCTGGCCCAGCTCTACGCGTTCCAGGGGCGTCTGGCCGCGGCGGAGTCCCTCTATCGCCGCAACCTCGCCGCCGGCCGGAAGGTGCTGGGTGAGGAAAACCCGAACACCCTGGCCGCGGCGGGGCTGCTCGCCAACCTCTACGCGGACCAGAGCCGGTTCGCGGAGGCCGAGCCGCTCTACACGAGGCTGCTGGAAACCCGGCGGCGGACCCTCGGCGAGGAGCACCCGACCACGCTCTCCACCATGAACAACCTGGCGCTGCTCTACATGCAGACCCGCCGGCACGCCCTGGCCGAGCCGCTCTACCTGCGGACGCTCCGGATCCGCCGGCGCGTGCTGGGCGACGAGCACCCCGAGACCGTCGGATCCATGTACAACCTGGCGATCCTCTACTCGGACCAGAACCGTTTCGACGAATCGGAGGCGCTGCTCCGGAAGGTCCTCGCCATCTGGACCAGGGACTTCGGCGAGGACAACCCGAGGACCCTCGTCGTCAAGAACAACCTGGCGCGCCTCTACGCCAAGGCCAAGCGCTACCCCGAGGCGGAGGCCCTGTATCGCGCCACGGTCGCCGCGCGCCGGCGCGTCCTGGGTGGGGAGCATCCCGCCACCTTGAGCTCGGTCGCGAACCTGGCCGGCGTGCTGCGCGACCGCGGACGTTTCGCGGAGGCCGAGGGGCTCTTCCTCCAGACGCTGGCGGCGCAGAGGCGCACGCTGGGCGCGAACCACGCCAACACCCTGAACACGCTGTTCAACCTCGGCTCCCTGTACATGAGGCAGGCCTCCCCCGGCCGGGCCGACTCCCTGCTCCGGCTGGCGGCGGACGGGCTCCGCGCGGGGCGGGGGGAAGGTCATCCCGACTGGCCGCGCTACGCCCAGGCGCTGGGCGAGTGCCGGGCGGCGCTCCGGCGCTACGCGGAGGCCGATTCGCTGCTGCGCGCCGCCTACCGGAGCCAGGCGGGCACGGCGTCGGCCGACCCGGAGCTGCTGCGGGAGACCGCC
>JBBIHL010000399.1:0-3432 GCA_037447075.1 Candidatus Eiseniibacteriota bacterium
CAGTACGCGGAGATCCTGGCCGCGCTGCGCGGTGGGGGGGAGACCCCGGAGCAGCGGCGCGGCTGGGCGGCCAGCGCCTTCGCCCGCACCGCGCGCTACGACGCGGCGATCGCGGCCGAGCTGGAGCGGCGCGCAGCCTTGCAGCGGGCGGCCGGCGAGGGCGAGCCTCGCTCTGCGGCGGGGCTGGAACCGCCGGCCTTCTACCTCCTGGCCCTGGAACGCACCCGAAGCCTGCGCTACGGGGAGAACCCCCACCAGCCGGCTGCGCTCTACGCCCGCGCCGGCCACGCGGCCGCGCTGGACGCCTGGCGCGAGGGGAAGGAACTCTCCTACAACAACCTGCTCGACCTGGAAGCCGCGGTGGCGCTGGCCTGGCAGTTCGAGGAGCCCGCCTGCGTCATCGTCAAGCACACCCAGCCCTGCGGGGCGGCGTGTGGCGGCACCCCCGCCGAGGCCTACGAGCGGGCGCTGCGCGCCGACGAGCTTTCCGCCTACGGCGGGGTGGTTGCGTTCAATCGCCCGCTCGACGGTGAGGCGGCGGCGCGCGTGGCCAAGCAGTTCGTGGAGTGCGTGGCCGCCCCGGAGTATGCGGCCGAGGCCGAGCAGGCATTCAGGGCCAAGAAGAACCTCCGCGCTGTCCGTCTCGGCCCGGACGACCTCCGGCCTGCCGATCCGTGGAGGGTGCGGCTGGTGGGGAAGTGGGCGCTGCTGCAGCGCGAGCCCGCGGGCCCGGCGCCGGAGTGGAAGTGCGTGACCCGGCGCGTCCCCACCGCCGAGGAGCGCAGAGGCCTGGAGTTCGCCTGGAAGGTGGTGGGCGCCGCGCGCTCCAACGCCGTGGTGCTTGCGCGCGGCACCGCGCTGATCGGGCTGGGCTCGGGCCAGACCAGCCGGGTGGACGCGGTGGACGTGGCGCTCATGAAGGCGCGCCGGGCCGGAGACGACCTCCAGGGCGCCGTCATGGCCTCCGACGGCTTCTTCCCGTTCCCCGACAACATCGAGCACGCCGCGGCGGCAGGCATCACGGCGGTCGTCCAGCCCGGGGGCTCGATGCGCGACCCCGAGGTGATCGAGGCCTGCGACCGGCACGGCCTGGCCATGATGTTCTCGGAGCGGAGGGTGTTCCGGCATTGAGGTCGACTTCGGCGATGGAGTCACTCCTCTGGCTCTTGAAGCGAGCCCGCCAAACCGCATCGCGACTTCTAGGCTCGGGCGATTGGCGGCGGATGTTGGTGGCCGATCTGTTTCATTCCTTCGTCGTCAAGCAGGACCTCGATCGCGCTCTTCGTGAGACGGGAGTCAGGATACCAGGAGCCGAGCTTCGATCCACCTGATTCGGTCTTCGCACGCCTCCGATGGGACTGTTTTGGAGCTATGGAACGCTGGACGGACAGGGTCTCCCAAGGTTCTGCCGACGAGAAGGATCTTGCACAGCTAGTGTTTCGCCTCGCCAGGAGTGTCCATCCCCTGCTTGGGGAAGAGGCCAGGATACTCGTACCGTTCACGTACGCCTTCACTCGAACACCCCCAACGGTGTGCAGCCTTTTCGCTGCGGTAGCCGCAGACCCTCGCATCCAACGGGCCCTTCCCGAATCAGAGGCCCATCGATAGCAGCACCCATGTCCCGCGAACTGGTCCTCATCCTCGACTTCGGCTCCCAGTACACGCAGCTGATCGCCCGCCGCGTGCGCGAGGCCGGCGTGTTCTCGGAGATCATCCCGGGCACCACCCCCGCGGCCGAGATCGCCGCCCGGAAGCCCGGCGCGCTCATCCTCTCGGGGTCGCCGGCCAGCGGCTATCGCGCCGAGGCCCCCCTGCCCGACGCGGGCATCTACGCCCTCAAGAAGCCGCTGCTCGGCATCTGCTACGGGTTCCAGGTCACGGCCCAGCTCCTGGGCGGGAAGGTGGCCAGGGCCCGGGCCGCGGAATACGGCACGGCCACCTTCGTCGTGGACAAGCCCTCGCCGCTCTTCGCCGGCGTGCCCCGGCGCTTCCGAGCCTGGATGAGCCACGGCGACGAGGTCCAGGCCATGGGCGACGGCTGGGTGCGGGTGGCCCACACCTCCAACTGCGCCTTCGCCGCCGCGCGCCACGGCACGCTGCCCTTCCACCTGATCCAGTTCCACCCCGAGGTCGCGCATTCCCCTTACGGGAGGAAGGTGATCCACAACTTCCTCTACCGCATCGCGGGCCTCAAGGGCGGGTGGAGCATGAAGGACTTCCTGCGCCAGGCGGTGGCGGGCATCCGGGCCCGGGTGGGGGAGGGTCACGTCCTGTGCGCCCTCTCGGGCGGGGTGGACAGCACGGTGGTGGCCACGCTCTGCCACCGCGCCGTGGGCAGGCGGCTGGTGTGCGTGCTGGTGGACCACGGCCTCCTGCGCCAGGGGGAGGTCGAGGAGGTGGCGCACGAGCTGGGGGAGAAGCGCCGGCTGCAGCTCACGGTGGTGGACGCGCGCCAGCGCTTCCTCGAGCGGCTCGCCGGCGTCGCCGATCCCGAGGAGAAGCGCCGCATCATCGGGAACGAGTTCATCGCGGTGTTCGAGGAGGAGGCGCGCAAGCACGGCCCGGTCGAGTACCTGGCGCAGGGCACGCTCTACCCCGACGTGATCGAGAGCGCCTCGGCCGGCTTCGGCTCCCAGGTCATCAAGACCCACCACAACGTGGGCGGGCTGCCCGAGCGCATGCACCTGAAGCTGGTGGAGCCGCTGCGCCTGCTGTTCAAGGACGAGGTGCGCGCGCTGGGGCGCGAGCTGGGGCTGCCGGACCACCTGGTGGACCGCCACCCCTTCCCCGGACCGGGGCTGGCCGTGCGCCTGGTGGGCCCGGTGAACGCCCGGGACGTCGCGATCCTGCGCAAGGCCGACGCCATCTTCATCGAGGAGCTGCGCCGCGCCGGCTGGTATCACCGCACCTGGCAGGCGTTCGCGGTGCTGCTCCCCGTGCAGACCGTGGGGGTGAAGGGCGACGAGCGCTCCTACGAGCGCGTGGTGGCGCTGCGGGCGGTGAACAGCGAGGACGGCATGACCGCCGACTGGACGCGCCTGCCGCCGGCGCTGGTCGCGCGCGTGGCCAGCCGGATCGCCAACGAGGTGGCCGGCGTCAACCGCGTCGTCTACGACTGCACCTCCAAGCCTCCCGCCACCATCGAGTGGGAGTGAAGCCGGCCCGGGCGCGACACGGGGAGGCGCGGCCTCCCCTGCCGGCTGCCATCCGGTTCGGGCTCGCGCTGGCGTTGGCCGGGGGTGCATGCGCGGCGGGGCCCGCCCACGACACCTGGAGGCCGGCGCTCGGGCCGCCGAGCGTGCACCCGTCGGGCCGAGTGCTCTGGCCCACGGGGCAGCTCCGCACGGTGCCGCTGCCGATCGGCCAGGCGCGGCGGGCGCTGGCGCCGGACTCCGCGGGGCGGGTCGACAGCCTCGCCGGATGGTCGGCGGC
>JBBIHL010000400.1:0-3431 GCA_037447075.1 Candidatus Eiseniibacteriota bacterium
CCGCCAATGAGCGCGTGCGACGAGGAGGTCGGCAGCCCCCACCACCAGGTGAGCAGGTCCCAGACGATGGCCCCCACCAGGCCGGCCAGGATGACCTCGGGGGTCGTCGCGCTCGGCTCGACGACTCCCTTGCCGACGGTCCTGGCGACGTGCAGCCCGAAGATGCCGATCGCCGCGAAGTTGAAGAACGCCGCCCAGGCGACCGCCTTGCGCGGGGAGAGCACGCGCGTGGAGACCACGGTGGCGATCGAGTTCGCCGCGTCGTGGAAGCCGTTGATGAAGTCGAAGGCCAGGGCGACCGCGACGATGAGCGCGACTTCCAGGGACAACGGCATGCGGCCTAGCTGTTCTTCAGGACGATGGACTCGATGATGTTGGCGATGTCCTCGCACTGGTCGGCCGTGGCCTCGAGCCGGCCGTAGATCTCCTTCCAGCGCAGGACGTCCATCACGTCGTGGCCGCCGTTGAAGAGCTCGGCGAGCACCTCGCGCGAGATGGTGTCGGCCTCGTTCTCCAGCCGGTTGATCTCGATGGTGAAGGTCATGAGGGTCTTGAGGTCCTTGAGCCGGTCCACCGCCTTCACGATCTCGTCGGCCGCCTTGTCGATGATGTCCACCATGGCGATGCACTGCGCTGTGGGCCTGGCGATGCGCAGCAGCACGAACCGGTTGGCGATGGCCTCGACCGAGTCCAGCACGTCGTCGAGGCGGCCGGCCAGGGCGTGGATGTCCTCGCGTTCGAGCGGGGTGATGAAGGTGCGGTTGAGCCGCTCGAAGATCTCGTGAGTGATCTGGTCGCCCTGGTGCTCGACCTCGCGCAGCACCTTCGCCTTCTGCTCGATGTCCTTGTAGTCGCGCACCATGTAGGCCAGCAGCTCGCAGCCCTGGTGCACCGTCGCGGCCTGCCGCTTGAACAGCTCGAAGAAGTCCTCTTCGCGGGGAAACAATCGGAGCACGGGGCCTCCTGGCTGGGCGGGATCCGGCCGGGCGAATCCCTACCACGAAGCGGGCCGCGCGCGAAGGGCGTTTTTCTCCGCGGGCCCAGCCCCCGATTCGGCGCGGCGCCTCCCTTGCCGGGCCGCGGCCCACGCGATAGCATCATGCGCAGCCGAACCCACGGCAAGACGGAGGTGGAGATGCAGGGCCACACCTTGTTCCCGCCCCTCGTGGACCTGGACGACGAGCGCGTCCGATGTCCCGTGCCGACCTCGGGCGAGGCCCACGAGCAGGCCTTCCTCGAGCACCTGAGGCGCGGCGTCGTCGGCCACGACGCGCGCCTGCGCACCCCCGAAGGCGACAAGCCCCTCCTCTACTTCGACTACATCGCCTCCGGCCGCTTCCACCGCGCCGTCGAGGACGAGCTCAACGGCAAGGTGCTGCCCTACATGGCCAACACCCACACCGAGACCTCGGCCACCGGGCGGCTCATGACCCACTACTACGAGCGCGCCTTCCGCCGCATCGGGGAATACCTCGACGCCGGCCCCGACGACGTGATCCTGCCCGTGGGCGCGGGGTCCACCGGTGCCGTCAACCGGCTCATCCTCATCCTGGGCCTGCGGCTGCCGAGCCAGCTGGAGGACCGCTACGGGCTCTCGCGCCACATCCCGGCCGGGCAGCGCCCCGTGGTGTTCCGCAGCCTGATGGAGCACCACAGCAACGACATCACCTGGCGCGAGACGGTGGCCGAGACGGTCTACGTGGACTTCGACGCCAAGGGTCGGGTGAGCCTGGAGCACCTGGACTCCCTGCTCGGGCGCTACCGGGACCGTGCGCTCAAGATCGGCACCTTCTCGGCCGCCTCCAACGTGACCGGCATCCTCAACGACTGCTCCGCGATCGCCCGCGTGCTGCACGCGCACGGCGCCTTCGCCTTCTTCGACTACGCCGCCGCCGGACCCTACGTGGACATCGCCCTGCATCCGCGCCGCGCCGACGGCTCGCCGGACGAGGCCGCCGCCAAGGACGCCATCTTCCTCTCCATGCACAAGTTCCTGGGCGGCCCGCGCACCCCCGGCATCCTGGTCGTGAACCGCCGCCTGCTCACCAACCGCGTCCCCGCCGAGCCCGGCGGCGGCACGGTGCTCTACACCGCCCCCAACGACCACCGCTACCTGCCCAACCCCGCGCTGCGCGAGACGGGCGGCACGCCGCCCATCGTGGGGAGCATCCAGGCGGGGTTGTGCTTCGACCTCAAGCACGCGGTGGGGGCCGCGCGCATCCGGCGGGTGGAGGCGGGCTACCTGGAGCGCGCGCTGGCCGAGTGGACCCGGAACCCGTCCCTGGAGATCCTGGGCAACCTGGAGGCCGAGCGCCTGGGCGTGGTGTCCATGGTGTTCCGCGGCCTGCACCACAACTTCGCCGTGGCGCTGCTCAACGACTTCTTCGGCATCCAGGTGCGCGGCGGCTGCATGTGCGCGGGCCCCTACGGGCACGAGCTGCTGCACATTGACGAGCACGTCTCGCTCGCCATCCGCCGCCAGCTCGATCAGGGGCACATCGGCATCAAGCCCGGGTGGGTGCGCTTCTGCTTCGCCCCGACCACCAGCGAGCAGGAGTTCCAGACGCTGCTCGAGGCGGTCGAGTTCGTGAGCCGGCGCGGGCGCGAGTACCTGCCCCTCTACCGGCTGGACGACGCCACCGGCGAGTGGCACCGCGTGGCGGCGGCCGGGGCCGCGGCGGGATAAGGGCGCGGTCCCCCTACTTCCCCGTCACCCTCCTCCACCACCGCGCCAGCGGGTCGTAGAGCTCGCTCACCACCCGCTCCTTCTCGGGGATGATGGCGTTGTCGGTGATGTGGATGTGCTCGGGGCACACTTCCGTGCAGCACTTGGTGATGTTGCACAACCCCAGGCCGCCCTGCTCCTTCAGGTAGCGGGCGCGCGAGAGCTTGTCCATGGGGTGCAGGTCGAAGCCGGCGGCGCGCACGATGAAGCGCGGGCCGATGAACTGGTCCCCCAGGTCGTGGGTGCGCAGCACGTGGCAGACGTTCTGGCACAGGAAGCACTCGATGCACTTGCGCATCTCCTGGGCCCGGTCCACGTCCTCCTGCTGCCACTTCCACTCGCGGTTCTCGTCGGGGGTGAACGGGGGTACCGTCTTGTTCACGCGGAAGTTCCACGAGACGTCGCACACCAGGTCCTTGACGATGGGGAAGGCCTTCATGGGGTGCACGGTGACGGGCTGGTCCAGCGGCAGGGTGTCCATGCGCGTCTTGCACATGAGCCGGGGCTTGCCGTTCACCTCGGCGCCGCACGAGCCGCACTTGGCCGCCTTGCAGTTCCAGCGCACCGCCAGGTCGGGCTGCCGGTGGTTCTGGATCCAGTGGATGGCGTCCAGCACCACCATCCCGGCCTCGACCGGGACCTCGTACTCCACCTCGGCGCCGCCCTGGGCGTCGCCGCGGAAGACGCGCAGCTTGGCGGTCGCGGC
>JBBIHL010000401.1:0-3426 GCA_037447075.1 Candidatus Eiseniibacteriota bacterium
CCGCGCGGCCCCGGCTCGAGCCCCTGGGGTTCCACGCCCTGCCGGGGGGCGCCGCTCCGGGCGGGGGGCCGACGGCCGAGGCGCTGGTCCCCGGCGCGGCGCTCGCGGTGGACCTGCTGCGCGGCGACCTGCAGCTCTCCGCCATCGGCACGGTGACCTGGCGCGACGGCGACCGCGTCCTGGCCTTCGGACATTCCTTCTTCCAGGCCGGCCCGGTGAGCCTGCCGCTGTCCACCGCCGAGATCGCCACGGTGGTGCCCTCCCAGATCACCTCCTTCAAGCTGGGCATGCCCGGGCGCACCGTAGGCACGCTGCTCGAGGATCGGCGGCCGGCGGTGGCCGGGAGGATCGGGGCGGTGCCGCAGCTGCTGCCCCTGCGCGTGGAGGTACGCGGGACCGCCCCGGGGTCGCGCCGCTTCCGCTTCGAGACGGTGGAGGACCGCATGCTGGCGCCCCAGCTGGTGGGCCTGGCGGCGCTCAACTCCGCCCTGGAGTCGGCCGGAGCGGGCGTCAACCAGACCGTGCGCTGGGAGCTGCGGCTGCACGCGCCGGGCCGGCCCGTGCTGGTGCTGGCCGACCGGGTGTCGAGCGACGGCCTGATCGGCGAGCTGCTGGGGCAGCTGGTCTCGCCGCTCACCTTCCTGTTCAACAATCCCTACCAGCGGCTGCGGCTCGACAGCCTCGAGGTCTCGCTGGAGTTCGAGCCCGGCCGCGACCAGCGCGTGCTGCGCGCGGCACGCCTCGACCGGGGCGCGGTGCGCCCCGGCGGCGAGGTGGCGGTGCGCGTCGAGCTGGAGCGCTACCGGGGTGCGGTGGAGACGCGCGAGCTGCGATTGCGCGTGCCGGCCGAGGTCCGCGAGGGCGACGCGGTGGTCTGGGTGGGGGGGGCGGCCGAGCTGGCCCGCTTCGAGGCGCAGCGGCTGCCGGGCCGCTACCGCATCGGCTCGCTGGACGAGGCCTGGAGGCGGCTGGGGGGGCTGCGCGCCGGCGATGGGCTCTACCTCGCGGTGGTGGCGAAGGCCGCCGAGGTGACGGTGGGGGGCTTCGACTTCCCGGGACTGCCGGCATCGGCCCAGGCGGTGCTGTCGAGCCCGCAGTCGCGCGGGGGAGTGGGGCGTGCCGGCCGCGTCGCGATCCTGGCGGAGAGCAAGCTGACGCTGGGTGGGGTGGTGCGCGGGGAGGCGCAGCTGCCCCTGGGCGTGGACGACGAGGCCCCATGACCGGTCCCCGACCCGAGGGTGGCGCGTGAAGCCGGGTGGGTGGGTGTTGATCGCGCTGTGCCTGGCGGTGCCGGCGCGGGCGGTGGAGACCCAGTTCTGGGTCGCGAGCAACCCGGCCGACTACGCCAAGGCCGAGACCCAGGGCGTCCAGGTGGCGGCCGACGGGAGCCTGAGCCTGGGCCACGAGGTGGAGAGGTTCGAGGGCGACTCGGCCACGGTCTACTGGGCGGTGGCGGTGCTCGCGGACGGCAGCGTCGCCCTGGGCAGCGGGCACCAGGGTCGCGTGGACCGCTGGGAGGCCGGCAAGGGCATTCGACCCTGGGTGACGCTCGCGGCCGGCCAGGTCTTCTGCCTGGCGCGAGACGGGGACGGCCTGCTCGCCGGCACCGGTCCCGACGGGGCGATCTTCCGGATCGGGCCGGGGGGCGACACGGCGCGGGTGGCGACCACCGGTGAGCGCTACGTCTGGGCCCTGGCGCGGGGCGCCCGCGGCTGGTTCGCCGCCACCGGGACGCGCGGCCGGCTGCTCGCGCTCGAAGGCGGGCGGGCGCGGCTGGTGTTCGACAGCGACGAGGGCAACCTGGTCTCGCTCGCCGGGGACGGCCGGGGCGGCGTCTATGCGGGCGGGGACTCGGAGGGCCGCGTGCTCCACCTCCGTGCCGACGGGTCGGTGCGCACCGTGTTCGACGCCCCCGAGAGCGAGATCCGCGCCCTCGCCCTGGGTCCGGACGGAGCCCTCTACGCCGCGGCGTTGAGCGCGCCGGCCGCGCCGGAGGAGGAGCGGGAGGACGAGCCGCGCCCCGCCAAGACCGGGACGGGGCGCGCGACGCTCTACCGCATCGTCCCCGACAGCGTGGTCTCGACCTACTGGACGGTGCCGCAGCCCCTGGTGTTCGCGATGGCCACGCGCGGAGGCGATCCCCCCCACCTGCTGGCCGCCACCGGGAATCGCGCGGCGCTCTATCGGGTCACCGCTCCCGGCGCCGGGTCGCTGGTGTTCGCCCCCGCCGGCGGCCAGCTCACGGCCATCGCGGTCGGCCCCCAGGGGGATGCCTTCGTGGCGGGCTCCAACCCGGGCGTGCTCTACCGCGTGGGCGCGGCGCCGGCGCGCCGGGGCCGGCTGACCTCGGCCGCGCTCGACGCGCGCCGCTACGCGCGCTTCGGTCGCATCCGCTGGCGGGGCGAGGCCCGCGGCGGGTCTGTGCGGCTCCAGACGCGCAGCGGGAACACCGACCCGCCCGACACCACCTGGAGCGCCTGGCAGGGGCGCGAGGGCGGCGAGTCCTTCGAGATCCCCTCGCCCCCGGCGCGCTACCTGCAGTGGCGGGTCGAGCTGGAGCGGGACGGGGCCGCCGGACCGCGCGTGGAGGCCGTCGAGGCCGCCTATCGCGAGCAGAACCTGCCGCCCAAGGTGGAGGAGGTGACGGTGGCGCCGCAAGGGGCCGGGTTCCGCGAGGGCGAGATGACCCCGCGCAGCGAGCCGGTCACCCAGAACCTGCCGGGCGGGCAGCGCGTGGAGTTCTCCCTGCGGCCCGGCGAGGCGCGCGGGCTCAAGGTGCTGCCCCAGTGGCTGCGCGGCCTGCGCGTGGTGCAGTGGAAGGCCGGCGACCCGAACGGGGACCGCCTGGGCTACCGCCTCGAATACCGTCGCGAGGGCGCCGGGGAGTGGCGCGAGGCGGCCAAGGAACTCACCACCACCACCTACACCTGGGACACCAACGCGCTGCCGGACGGGCGCTACCGCTTGCGGGTCGTGGCGAGCGACGGGCCCGAGAACGCCGTGAACGAGGCCCTCGAGGGGTCGGCCGAAAGCTCGCCCTTCACCATCGACAACACGCCACCCGAGGTGACCGAGGTCGCCGCGGTGCCGGGGCGCCAGGGGGTCGAGGTCCGCGGGCGCGCGCGCGACGCCTCCAGCATCCTCACGCGCCTGGAGATCGGCGTGGACGGGGAGGAGTGGCAGCCGCTCAGCCCCAGCGGCGGCCTGGCGGACGACAACGAGCTGTCGTTCCAGACCGTGCTGCGGGAGCTGGAACCCGGCGATCATTCGCTGAGCGTGCGCGCGGTGGACGCCGCGGGCAACAGCGCGACCCGGGCGACCACGGTGCGAGTGCCGCGGCGCTGAGCGCGAGCCGGCCCGGAGCACCTGGAGCCGCTCCCCGCGCCGCGCCCGGTTCATCCGCGCCCGGATCGCCCGCGCCTCCGG
>JBBIHL010000402.1:0-3418 GCA_037447075.1 Candidatus Eiseniibacteriota bacterium
CGCGCCGGCGCGACGAGCCGCAGTGGACCCGGGAGCTGCGCCGAGCGGCGCTCGACGCCTATCGCACGCAGCCATTCCCCAACCCCAGCATGGAGCTGTGGAGGCGCACGGATTTCGGTGCGCTGCCGCTGGGGTCCCTGGAGCCCTATGCGGACGGAGCGCCGGCGCGCAACCTGGACGACCTGCCGGCCCTGCTGCTGGAACGCCTCCACGGCGAGGCCTCGCACGTGGGCATCGTGGCGCAGCGCAACTCCGAGGTGACGCTGGAGCAGACCCACCCCTCGCTCGCCCTGCGCGGCGTGGTGCTGTGCTCGCTGGAGCGCGCGCTGCGCGACCACGCCGACCTGGTGCGGGCCCACCTGGGCACGCTCATTGACCTGAACCACGACAAGTTCGCGGCGCTCGCGGCGTTGCTGCGCAGCGGCGGCGCCTTCCTCTACGTGCCCGACGGGCGGGACGTGGAGATCCCCATCCGCTTCTTCCAGTGGATGGACGCGGCGGGGGCGATCGCCGCGCCCCACAACCTGGTGGTGATCGGGGAGAACTCCCGGGTCACCGTGGTGGAGGAGCTGCTGGGCGAGACCCTGCCCCGGCCGGCCTTCCACTGCGGGGCGACCGAGGTGTTCGTGGGGGCGGGCTCCAAGCTGATCTACGCGACGCTTCAAGATTGGGGCCGCCACGCCTTCCACTATTCCAACCAGCGCGCGCGGCTCGACCGCGGCGCCGAGCTGCAGTGGGTGCAGACCGTGCTGGGCGGCCGGCGGGTGAAGACCAACTCCTACTTCCACCTGGAGGGCGCGGGCGCGCAGGCCTTCGTGCACGGCTTCGCCTTCGGCGACACCACCCAGCACTTCGACCAGCACACGCTGCAGAAGCACGTGACGGACCACACCACCAGCGACCTGCTCATCAAGGCGGCGCTGCGCGACCGCGCCCGGTCCATCTACCAGGGACTGATCCAGGTCTATGAAGGCGCCCAGCGCACCGATGCCTACCAGGCCAACCGCAACCTGCTGTTGTCCGACAAGGCGCGCGCCGACTCGATCCCCGGCCTCGAGATCCTGGCCAACGACGTGCGCTGCACCCACGGCGCCACCATCGGCCAGCTCGATGCCGAGCAGGTCTACTACCTGATGGCGCGGGGGCTCACGCGCCGCGAGGCCGAGCGGCTCATCGTGGAGGGCTTCTTCGAGCCCGTGCTGGCGCGCATCCCGCTGGAGAACGTGGCGAACCAGCTGCGACAGGAGATCGAGAAGAAGGTAGGCCCGTGAACGCATCCGGCGCGGGCGGCGCGATCCAGGCTGCCGCCCGCGCACCCGCCGGAATGGCCCATGACCTCGCGGCGGCCCCGCCCGCCCGCAGCCTCGACCCCCTCGAGGTCCGCAAGCGCTTCCCCATCTTCCGCTCCGACGGCGGCAAGCCGCTGTGCTACCTGGACAGCGCCGCCACCTCGCAGAAGCCCGACGCGGTCCTGGAGCGCATGGACCACTACTACCGGTCCTGCAACGCCAACATCCACCGGGGCATCTACCGCATCGCCGAGGAGGCCACCGCCGCCTACGAGGACGCACGCCGGCGCGTGGCCCGCTTCATCAACGCGGCCTCGCCGCGCGAGCTGGTCTTCACCCGCAACACCACGGAAGCCGTCAACCTGGTGGCCTACGCGTGGGGGCGATCCAACGTGCGCGCCGGCGACGCCATCCTGCTCACCGAGATGGAGCACCACTCCAACCTGGTGCCCTGGCAGCTCCTGGCCTCCGAGAAGGGCGCGGAGCTGCGATTCATCCCCCTGGGCGGGGAGGGGGAGCTGGACATGGACGCGCTGCCCCGGCTGCTCGCCGACGGGCGCGTGAAGCTCGCGGCGATCGCCCATGCCTCCAACGTGCTCGGCACCATCAACCCGGTGGCCGAGATCGGGCGCCAGGTGCATGCGGCCGGGGGGGTCGTGCTGGTGGACGCGGCGCAGAGCGTCCCGCACTTTCCGGTGGACGTGCGCGCGCTGGAGTCCGACTTCGCGGCCTTCTCGGCGCACAAGATGCTCGGACCCACCGGCGTGGGCGCCCTCTACGGGCGCCGGCCGCTGCTGGAGGCCATGCCGCCGTTCCTGGCGGGGGGGGAGATGATCCGCGAGGTGCGCTACACGGAGGCCAAGTGGAACGAGCTGCCCTGGAAGTTCGAGGCCGGCACCATGGGCATCGCCGAGGCCATCGGGTTCGGGGCCGCGGTGGAGTTCCTGGAGGACCTGGGCATGGAGGCCGTGTTCGCGCACGACCGGGCCATGGTGGAATACGCCTTCGAACGGCTGGGGGACGTGCCGGGCCTGCGCATCCTGGGTCCTCCCCCCGATCGGCGTGGGGGCGTGGTGGCCTTCACGCTGGGTGACATCCATCCCCACGACGTCGCGACCGTCCTGGACCGCGACAACGTGGCCATCCGCGCGGGCCACCACTGCGCCATGCCGCTGCACCAGAAGCTCGGCATTCCGGCCTCGGCGCGCGCCTCCTTCTACTGCTATAACATCCCCGAGGAGGTGGACGCCCTGGTGCGGGGGCTGCACGAGGCGATCCGCATCTTCGGGCGGTAGGGCGGCGCGGGCGGAGCATGATTGCGGGACGGGCCCGTTCCGCTGGCGCCCGGCCCGCGGCCTGCCGCCGGCCCCGGCGGAGCGCGCATGGACGACCTGTTTCGCGAGAACATCCTGGACCACTACAAGAACCCCCGGTGCCACGGGACGCTCGAGCGGCCGGACATCACCTACGAGGACTCGAACCCCCTGTGCGGCGACGTGATCCGCATGGACCTCCAGGTGAAGGACGGCCGCATCGAGAAGGTGCGCTTCTCCGGGCACGGGTGCTCGATCAGCCAGGCCTCGGCCTCGATGCTGTGCGAGAGCATCGAGGGCAAGCCGCTCGAGGAGGTGAAGAAGCTCACGCGCGAGGACGTGCTGGAGATGATCGGCATCCCGCTCGGCCCCGTGCGGCTCAAGTGCGCGCTGCTGGCATTGAAGACGCTCAAGGCCGGCGTCTACGGCATCCGGCAGTGGCCCGGCGAGGAGGGCGAGGAGTAGGGTGGATGCAGCTTGGCGCCGCAGGCGGCCGCGGCGCGACAGGAGGGAGATTGGGGGAGACCGAGGCCGGAGGCTTCGTGACCGTCGCGCGCGTGGGCGAGATCCCCGTGGGCGGCGTGAAGGTGGTGCACATTGACGACGTGCCCGTGGCCGTGTTCAACCTCGAGGGGAGCTACCACGCCATCGAGGACCTGTGCACCCACGACGGCGGGCCGCTGGCCGAGGGCACGCTGGAGGGCGACGTGATCGAGTGCCCGCGGCACGGGGCGCGCTTCAACGTGCGCACCGGCGCCGTCCTGTGCCTCCCGGCCACGAGCCCGGTGCCGACCTACACGGTGAAAGTCGAGGGCG
>JBBIHL010000403.1:0-3418 GCA_037447075.1 Candidatus Eiseniibacteriota bacterium
GCCTGGGGGGTGGACCGCGATCCCCAGCCGCTCGCCTGGGCGCGGCGGCACCATCTGGCCCGCATGCGCGGCGCGGCCCGCCGCGTGACGCTGGTGCGCGGAGACGTGCGCGCGGTGCGGCGCCCGCGCGTGGACGTGGCGTGCGCCCTCAACTTCTCCTACTGGGTGTTCAAGCGCCGGGAGGAGCTGCGGCGCTACTTCCGCAGCGTGCGCCGCTCGCTGCGGCCGCGCGGGCTGCTGTTCGTCAACGCCTTCGGCGGCACCGGCGCCTTCAGGCCGCTGGTCGAGACCCGCTACGTGCCCTCGTCCCGGGGGCCGGACGGGCTGCGCATCCCGGGCTTCACCTACGTCTGGGAGCACGTGCGCTTCAACCCCGTCACCCACGAGATCCTCTGCCGCATCCACTTCCGCTGGCGCGACGGCACCGAGCGGCGCCGGGCCTTCACCTACGACTGGCGGGCGTGGACGCTTCCCGAGATCCAGGAGGTCCTGCGCGAGGCCGGCTTCCGCGGGATCGAGGTCCACGTGGAGGACTGGGACGAACGGGCGGAGGATCCCGGCGTGGTGTTCCGCCCCATGCGCCGCTTCGAGAACCGCAGCGCCTGGCTGGCCTACGTGGTGGGGCGGGCGTAGGGCGGCCGCCGACGGGGCAGACGGCAGCCGCCCGCGCCGCGTTCGACGCGGGCGCCCGCCTAGGCGCGCGTGACCGCGCCGGTCTTGAGGTCCAGCCGGTAGCGCCAGCCGCCGGTGACCTCCAGGTCGGCGTACTGGGTGCCGTTGAAGGTCACCACCACCACGGCCTCGAAATGCGCCTCGATGTCCGCGCGGTTGTTGCTGCGCAGCCGGTCCGCGCGGATGGTCCAGGTGGCGGTGCCGCTCAGCGGCCAGGGAGCGTTCGCCGGGGGCTTGAGCCAGCGCAGCGCGGCCAGGCTGCAGCTCGCCACCATGTAGAAGTAGCGGGTGCGCAGGCCGTCGAGCGAGCGGAACGAGCTCTGGCAGGTGTCATACGAGGCGCCGTCCACCGCCAGGGTCTCCGCCAGGGCGGAGACGCCGCGCACGTCGAGCCATCCCGAGCGGCCCACGGTGGCCGTGAAGCGCTGGGTGGCGATGGCCCCGGTGGCGCGTGAGGTGGCATGGACGCGCGCGGTGAGGATGGGGTCGAAGCCGGCCATGACGTTGTCGCCGGCGTCGTAGAAGGTGCGCGACAGCGTGTAGGTGATGCCTCCCACCGTGAAGGTGGTCTCGGCCGCGGTGGCCATGGTGGAGAGGCCACCCTGGGGCGCGAACGCCGAGCTGCCCGAGCCCGCGACCCACACCGTGCTCAGCACGCCGCCGTCGTCCGTGGCCATCCCGGACCCCACCTGGGTCGCCATGTCGTCGGCGGTGGTCTGGGTCATCCCCCCGCTGGGGCTGGTGGGGCTCTTGCCGCATCCGGCCGGGAGCGCGGCCAGGGCGGCGAGCGCGGCAGCGAGCAGGAGTCGCGAGCTGGGTGTCCTCATGGAGGGCCTCCGAGATTGCAACGTGCAGTTCCTGGGCGGTGCCGCAAGGATTGCGCACGGGGGGTGGGAATCCTTTCCCGCGGCGCGAGCCACACGCTGAGGCCCGCATCCGCCTGCCATCCGGAATCAAGCCATCGGCTTACCCCGCCGCGTACGCAATCGTCGCGGCACCGCCAGGCTGTCGGGCGTCGGAATCCCCTCGGTCGGGGCAACGGGCGTGCCATCGCCCCCCGGCGCCGTCCTCTCGGCCCGCACCCGGCCCTCATGCTTTCGGCGCCCCCGGCCGACAACCAGGGGGTGAGCCGCCGGCCCGCAGGCCATCCCGCGCCCCGGGGCGGGGCTCGGGGCGGAAGGCGGTGAGACGTGGGAGAGGGTCTGTTCCGCAGGTTCCTGACGGCCGTCCAGGGGACGCGCCCGGCGAGCGGGAACGCCGCGCCGGGGGAGAAGCCGAGCGATGCCGCCCTGGGGGAGCCGCGCGCCGCCGCGGCGCCGCCGCACTCCCCACCGGCCCCGCCCCAGCCGATGGTCGTGGATCCCCAGCGGGAGAAGAACGCGCTCGCCCGCACCCTGCGCGAGGAGCTGCTGCGCCGCTGCCATGCGCTGCTCGATGGCCTGCCCGACGCGATGCGCAGGACCGACGCTCCGGCGGTGGTGGACGCGCTGGTCGGCCAGCGGGAGACGGTGATCCACCAGCCGCCCATCGCGGCGCAGCGCGCGCTCGCCGTGAGCCGCGACCCCTACTCCAGCGTCAACGACCTGGTGCTGCTCTTCGAGCACGACCCGGGGCTGGCCCAGGCGCTGCTCAAGCAGGCCAACTCCTCCTTCTACTCGCGCGGCGAGGGCGCCTGCGACGCGCTGGGGCCCGCCATCCAGCGGGTGGGGATGAAGGGCGTGGAGAACGTCCTGCTGGCCAGCATGGTCGAAGGGATGCTGTGCCGGCCCGGCGGGGCCTACGATTCGCTGGTGCAGAAGGTGTGGTCCCACATGGTGCGCTGCGGCCCGATCGGGCGGCAGCTTTCGCCCTGCTTCGGGGTGGATCCCGAGCGGGGGTTCGCCATGGCCCTGCTGCACGACGCGGGCAAGCTGGTGCTGTTCGACCGCATCGCCGCGCTGCGCAAGGCCTGGAGACGGGAGGTGAACCTGCCCCAGCACTTCCTGCTCTGGACGCTCAAGCGGCTGCACGAGCCCGTCGGCGGGCTGGCCGGGCTGGAGTGGGGGCTGGGGGTGCCGGCGGCCCAGGCCATCTCGATCCACCACCGGGATCCGGTGCCGCCGCACCCGGACCCGTTGAGCGAGGTGGTCTTCCTGGCCGAGCGCATGGACCTGGCGGGGATCCGCCAGCAGCCGCTCGACCTCGAGGCGCTCTGGGCGGCCGGCGGGCTCGGCGGCGAGCCGGGCGCCGCGCGCCAGGCGCTCTCCGAGTGGCCGCAGGCCGCGTGAGCCCGGGGGGCACGGGCCCCCTGCCGCCTCCGCCCACCCGGGTCGAGCAGGTCATGACCCGCGAGGTGGTGACGCTCGCTCCCCACCATCCCCTCCGGGAGGCGATCGCGGTGCTGGCCCGCCGGCATTTCCGCCACCTGCTGGTGGCCGCTCCCGGCGGCAAGCTGCTGGGCGTGGTGTCGGACCGCGACCTGCTCCGCTTCATGATCGGGCGCTCGCGGTGGGAGGACTCGCCGCTCAGGGACGTCATGATGACGGAGCCGGTCACGGCCGGCCCCGACACCCCGCTCTCGGCGGCCTGCGCCGAGATGATGGCCCACCGCATCAACTGCCTGCCGGTGGTGGACGCCCGCGGGCACATCTGCGGCATCCTGACCTCCACCGACCTGCTCAAGTCGCTCCAGCGGCTCCAGGAGTCCATCGAGCGGCAGCGGCGCGCGGCCTGACCTCGCCCGCGGCCCCCAACCGCCCGGCCGGGC
>JBBIHL010000404.1:0-3417 GCA_037447075.1 Candidatus Eiseniibacteriota bacterium
CGATCAGCCCCCGCTGCCCCTTGCCGATCGGGGTCAGGAGGTCCATCACGCGCGTGGAGAGGTCCTCCGGGTCGTGCTCGAGCCGCAGCCGCTGCATCGGGTAGAGCGGCGTCAGATTGTCGAAGAGAATCTTGTCCTTCGCCTGCTCCGGCGACTCGTAGTTAATCGCCTCGACCTTCAGCAGGGCGAAGTACCGCTCCGAGTCTTTTGGCGGCCGCACCTGGCCCGAGATCGTGTCCCCCGTCCGCAGGTCGAAGCGCCGGATCTGCGACGGCGAGACGTAGATGTCGTCGGGGCCAGGGAGATAGTTGTAGTCGGGCGCGCGCAGGAAGCCGAACCCGTCAGGCAGCACCTCGAGGACGCCCTCGGCGTAGATCAGCCCCTCGCGCTCCGCCTGCGCCTGGAGGATCTTGAAGATGAGCTCCTGCTTGCGCAGCCCCGAGAAGCTCTGGACCCCGAGATCCCGCGCGATCGTGTTGAGGTCCGGGATCCCCTTCTCTTTCAGCTCCGTCAGGTTCAGGCCGCCCGTGCGGCTCCCGGCGGGAAGGTCGCTGGGGCTCGGCTCGGCCGGGATGTCCGGCATGACGACGCGCTCGCGCTCGGGGGGGGGATTCGGCCCGGCGCCCGGGCGACGCGGGAAACGGTGGCGCGGGTGGCGGGGCGGTGGAGGTGTACTCACGGCTGCGAATCGCTCCTTTGAGATGCGGTGTGGAAGGACCGTCAGGAGACCGCGCGGGCGGTAACCCTCGCGCTTGTCCCTTGTCTATAGCACCGGCCCCCGGCGGCTGTCAACCACGGCGGACCGTCGGCGGACCGCGGCGGACCGCGCCCGCCTCCGGCAAGTCACAGCCGGATGGCGATCAGGGCCCGGCGCCGCAGCGCCTCCAGCCACTCCTCCATCCGCTCCTGCGCCTTCTTCTGGGCGAGGAGGTCGCGGACCTGCTGCCGGGCCTCGGCGAGCCGGGCGGGGGTCATCTCCTCCCGCTCCTCCAGCTTGAAGAGGTGGTACCCCGCCCCCGACCGGATGGGGGCGGTCACCTGCCCCGGGGCGAGCCGGAGGAGCGGGGCCTCGAAGGCGGCGTCGAGCTCCCCCCGGGCCAGCCAGCCCAGGTCGCCCGCGGCGGGGTCCTTGCCGCGCGTGCGCGCCAGCTCGGCGAAGTCGGCGCCCCCGGCCAGCGCCGCGACGAGCGCGTCGACCTCGGCCTTCGCGCGCTCCCAGGCGGCTGGCACGTTCGGGGCGTCCACCGTGACCGCGATGTGCCGCGCGCGATACCGGAGGCCCGCCTCGAACTTGTCGCGATTCTCGGCGAGGTACCGGTCCACCTCGGCTTCCGTGACCGCGGCCCGGCGGACCACGCGCCGGCTCCGCACGCGCTGGGCGAGCAGCTGGTCGCGCATCTCGCGGCGCAGCGCGTCCCACGTCACCCCCTGGACGCGCAGCTGGGCCTCGAGCTTCTCCCGGTCCCCGCCGTTCCGCCGGACGAAGTCGTCCAGGACCCCGCGCAGCTCCTCCTCCGTGATCTCGATCTTCTCGCGCCGCGCCTCCTGGACCTGGAGGCGGTGGTCCACCAGGCGGTTGAGGACGAACCGCTCGAGCTCGGCGTCCTGTGGACCGGCCTTGGCCTCGCGCCGATAGATGATGATGTTCTCCTGGAGCTCCGACATCATGATGACGTCCCCGTTCACGACGGCCACCACGCGGTCGATCACGACCTGGCCGTCGCGCACCGGCGGGGGCTCCCCCGCCCGCACCAGGATGCCGCCGCTGCCGGCCGGCACCGGCGGCAGCGGGGGGGCGGCCGTCCGGCAGGCCCCGAGGACCAGGAGGGCGATCCCGAGCCCGACCGACGCTGTGCGCATGACGCGGCCTCCTGTCCTCACCGGAACTCCTGCAGCAGCCGGGTGAGGGCCATGAACGTCTCCCGCCACGGGCCGTGCGGGACCGTCGCCTCCAGCACGAACTCGCCGAGCGCGCGGAGGCGCCGCCCGTGGGCGCGCAGGAGCTCCACCAGCCGCTGGGACGTCACCGGCGTCGTGGGCGCGAACGTGAGCAGCGCCCGGCCCCCGCGCACCTCGAGCCGCTCCAGGCGGAGGGCCCGGGCCTGGAGCCGGAGCGCGACGACATCGAGCAGATGCGCCGCCGCCTCCGGGAGCGGACCGAAGCGATCGCGGAGCTCCCGGCCGACGTCCTCGATCTCGGCTGGCGTCCTCACGCCGGCCAAGCGCTTGTAGAGCGACAGTCGCTGCGCCGCCTCCGCGATGTAGTCCTCCGGCAGGTAGGCGGCGGTGTCCACGGTGACCACGGGATCGATCTCCTCCTCGAGGCGCTGGCCACGCAGCTCGGCCACCGCCTCCTCGAGGAGCTTGAGGTAGAGATCGAAGCCCACGGCCTCGATCTGCCCGTGCTGCTGCGCCCCCAGCAGGTTACCCGCGCCGCGGATCTCCATGTCGCGCAGCGCCACCTTCAGCCCCGAGCCCAGCGTCGTGAGCTCCTGGACCACCCGCAGCCGCTTGGCGGCCGTCTCGTCGACCCGGCCATCGGCGGGGATGAGGAAGTAGGCGTAGGCCTGCAGGCGGTCCCGTCCCACGCGGCCACGTAGCTGGTAGAGCTGGGCGAGCCCCAGGCGGTCCGCGCGGTTGATGATGATGGTGTTCGAGGCCGGGATGTCCAGCCCCGACTCGATGATGGCCGTCGACACCAGGACGTCGTACGCGCCGTCCACGTAGTCCAGCATCGTGCGCTCGAGCACCGCCTCGCGCATCTGCCCGTGCGCCATCGCGATGCGGGCCCGCGGCACGAGCCGCTGGATGAGCCGCACGAGCGCGGGCAGCGACTGGATGCGGTTGTGGACGACGAACACCTGGCCGCCCCGGCCCAGCTCGCGCTCGATCGACTCCTTGATCACTGCGGGGTCGAACCGGCACACGACCGTCTCGACGGCCAACCGATCGGCCGGCGGGGTCTCGATGACCGAGAGGTCGCGGATCCCGGACATCGCCATGGAGAGCGTCCGGGGGATCGGGGTCGCGGTGAGCGTGAGGACGTGCACGCTCTTGCGGAGCCGCTTGAGCCGCTCCTTGTGGGCCACCCCGAAGCGGTGCTCCTCGTCCACGATCAGGAGGGCCAGGTCCTTGAAGCTGACGTCCTTCGAGAGCAGGCGGTGCGTGCCGATGACGATGTCCACCACGCCGGTCGCCAGTCCGGCCAGGACCGCCTTCTGCGCCTTCGGCGGACGGAAGCGGGACAGCATCTCCACGCGCACGGGGTAAGGCGCGAACCGCTCCCGGAACGTGGTCCAGTGCTGCTCGGCGAGGATGGTGGTGGGGACGAGCACCGCCACCTGGTGGCCGTCCAGCGCCGTCTTGAGGGCGGCGCGCATGGCGACCTCCGTCTTGCCGTAGCCCACGTCGCCGCAG
>JBBIHL010000405.1:0-3396 GCA_037447075.1 Candidatus Eiseniibacteriota bacterium
CTGCGGCGACGTGGGCTACGGCAAGACGGAGGTCGCCATGCGCGCCGCCCTCAAGGCGGCGCTGGACGGCCACCAGGTGGCGGTGCTGGTCCCCACCACCATCCTCGCCGAGCAGCACTGGAACACGTTCCGGGAGCGGTTCGCGCCCTACCCGGTGCGCGTGGAGATGCTGTCCCGCTTCCGCCCGCCGAAGGCGCAGAAGGCCGTCCTGGCCGGACTGGCGACCGGCGCGGTGGACATCGTCATCGGGACGCACCGCCTGCTCTCGAAGGACGTCACCTTCAAGGACCTGGCCCTCCTGATCGTGGACGAGGAGCACCGCTTCGGGGTGTCCCACAAGGAGCGGCTCAAGCGGCTCCGCAAGAGCGTGCACGTCCTCACGCTCACCGCGACCCCGATCCCCCGGACGCTCTCCATGGCGATGTCCGGGATCCGCGACCTCTCGGTCATCGAGACCCCGCCGGCCGATCGGTTGGCCGTCGAGACGGTCGTGTGCCGGTTCGACCCCGCAGTGATCAAGGAGTCGATCGAGCGCGAGCTGGGCCGGGGCGGCCAGGTGTTCGTCGTCCACAACCGCATCCAGTCGCTGCCCGCGCTCGTGCGGCTCATCCAGCGGCTCGTGCCGCGGGCCCGCATCGCGATGGCGCACGGGCAGATGCGCGAGGCGGTGCTCGAGCGCACGATGCTGGACTACGTGGACGGCGCGTACGACGTCCTGGTGTCGACGGCCATCATCGAGTCGGGGCTGGACATCCCGGCCTCTAACACGATCATCATCAACCGCGCGGACCGCCTGGGGCTCGCCCAGCTCTACCAGCTGCGCGGCCGCGTGGGACGGGACCGCCTGCAGGCCTACGCCTACTTCCTCATCCCGGCCGATGGCCGTGTCGACGAGACGGCGGCCAAGCGGCTGCGGGTGGTCCAGGAGCTCACGGCGCTGGGGTCGGGGCTGAAGGTGGCGCTGCGCGACATGGAGATCCGCGGCGCGGGCAACCTCCTGGGGGCGCAGCAGCACGGGCAGATCGAGGCCGTGGGCTTCGATCTCTACCTCAAGCTCCTCGAGGAGGCGGTGGCCGAGCTGCGTGGCCAGCGCGTCGAGGAGGAGATCGATCCGGTGGTCACCGTGGACGCCGCCGCCTACCTGCCGGAGGACTATGTCGGGGAGGCGGCGCAGCGGCTGTCGCTCTACAAGCGCTTGGCCGGCGTGAGGACGCCGGCCGAGATCGAGGACGCCCGCCGCGAGCTCCGCGATCGGTTCGGTCCGCTCCCGGAGGCGGCGGCGCACCTGCTCGATGTCGTGGCGCTCCGGCTCCAGGCCCGGGCGCTCCGCCTGGAGCGGCTCGAGGTGCGCGGCGGCCGGGCGCTGCTCACGTTCGCGCCCACGACGCCGGTGACCCCCCAGCGGCTGGTGGAGCTCCTGCGCGCGCACGGGCGGCGCCTCCGCGCGGTCCGCGAGTTCGTCCTGGAGGCGACGGTGCCGCGCGGCCCGTGGCGGGAGACGGTCGTGGCCCTCACCCGGCTGCTGCGGGAGTTCCAGTGAGGACGGGAGGCAGCGTCATGCGCACAGCGTCGGTCGGGCTCCTGATCGCCGTCCTGGTCCTCGGGGCCTGCCGGAAGGCCGCTCCCCCGCTGCCGCCGGTGCCGCCCGGCAGCGGCGGCATCCTGGTGCGGGCGGGGGAGCCCCCGCCCGTGCGCGACGGCCAGGTCGTGATCGACCGCGTGGTGGCCGTCGTGAACGGGGACGTCATCATGATGTCGGAGCTCCAGGAGAACATCATCATCTATCGGCGCGAGGCCAAGGCCGGTCCACAGGACGCCGAGCTCGAGCGGTTCGTCCTCAACCGCCTGGTGGACCACCGCCTCCAGGTCCAGGAGGCGCGGCGCGAGAAGATCGAGATCACGGAGGAGGAGCTGCGCGGGGTCCTGGACGACTTCGTCCGGCGGAACGGCGGGGACCGGGAGAAGCTCGAGGCCCAGCTGCGCGTCCAGGGGGTGACGTGGGACGCGCTGCGCCGCGAGATGCGCGACCAGCTGCTCGCCCAGCGCGTGCGGAGCCGGCGCGTGGTCCGCCGGGCCGCGGTCACGGAAGCCGAGGTGGACCGGTACCTCACCGAGAATCGCGACAAGTTCGAGGCGGGCCTCCGGTATCGCGCGCGGCATATCGCGGTCACGGTGGACGCCCCGAACGTGCCGGCCGCGTGGGAGCGCGCGAAGGCCGAGGTCGACGCGATCGTCGCGGCGCTGGCCGGGGGTGCCGACTTCACCGAGCTGGCCCGCACGCGCGGCAAGGATCCCGCTGCCGGCGATCTGGGCTGGCTCGCCCGGGGAGAGCTCGACGCCGCCTTCGAGGCCCCGCTGCTCCGGCTCGCCACGGGGCAGGTGACCGCCCCGATCCGCTCGGGGGCGGGCTACCACCTCTTCAAGCTGGAGGAGCGGGAGGAGATGACGCCCGCCAGGCTCGCCGAGGCGCGGCAGCAGGTCCGCGACCTCCTCGCCCAGAAGAAGGCGCAGGAGCGGATGGACGAGTGGCTGGAGGCGCTGCGGCGCCGGGCCCTGATCGCGATCCGGCTGTGATCCGCCGCGCCCGGCGGCGCTGCGCCGTGGTTGACAGCCACCGGGGGTGGGTGCTATAGAAGGGGAGCAAGCGCGAGGGTTACTGCCCGCGCGGTCTCCCGACGGTCCTTCCACACTGCATCTCAAAGGAGCGATTCACAGCCGTGAGTACACCTCCACCGCCCCGCCACCCGCGCCACCGTTTCCCGCGCCGCCCGGGCGCCGGGCCGAATCCCCCCCCCGAGCGCGAGCGCGTCGTCATGCCCGACATCCCTGCCGAGCCGAGCCCGAGCGACCTTCCCGCCGGTGGCCGCACGGGCGGCCTGAACCTGACGGAGCTGAAGGAGAAGGGGATCCCGGACCTCAACACGATCGCGCGGGATCTCGGGGTCCAGAGCTTCTCGGGGCTGCGCAAGCAGGAGCTCATCTTCAAGATCCTCCAGGCGCAGGCGGAGCGCGAGGGGCTGATCTACGCCGAGGGCGTCCTCGAGGTGCTGCCTGACGGGTTCGGCTTCCTGCGCGCGCCCGACTACAACTATCTCCCCGGCCCCGACGACATCTACGTCTCGCCGTCGCAGATCCGCCGCTTCGATCTGCGGACGGGGGACACGATCTCGGGCCAGGTGCGGCCACCCAAGGACTCCGAGCGGTACTTCGCCCTGCTGAAGGTCGAGGCGATCAACTACGAGTCGCCGGAGCAGGCGAAGGACAAGATCCTCTTCGACAACCTGACGCCGCTCTACCCGATGGAGCGGCTGCGGCTCGAGCACGACCCGGAGGACCTCTCGACGCGCGTGATGGACCTCCTGACCCCGATCGGCAAGGGGCAGCGGGGGCTGATCG
>JBBIHL010000406.1:0-3395 GCA_037447075.1 Candidatus Eiseniibacteriota bacterium
TGTTCCGCGACCCGTTCTTCGAGCAGTTCTTCCCGCCCCTGACCTACCGCGAGCGGGTCTCGGGCCTGGGCTCCGGCGTCATCGTGGACCGCGACGGGCTGGTGCTCACCAACGAGCACGTGGTGCGGGACGCCGAGGACGTGCGCGTGACCCTGCCCGACGGCCGCCAGCTCAAGGCCCGGATCATGGGCCAGAGCCCGGTCTACGACCTGGCGGTGCTCAAGGTGGACGGCCGCGACCTGCCCACCGCGGAGCTGGGCCGGACCGGCGACCTGGTGGTGGGGGAGTGGGCGATCGCCATCGGCAACCCGTTCGGCTTCCTGCTCGAGGACCCGCAGCCCTCGGTGACCGCCGGGGTGATCAGCGCCACCCGCCGCGACATCAAGTCGGACGCCTCCGGGCGCGGCGTCTACAAGCACATGATCCAGACCGACGCCGCCATCAATCCCGGCAACAGCGGCGGCCCGCTGGTGAA
Organism: Candidatus Eiseniibacteriota bacterium; assembly: GCA_037447075.1. Lineage (GTDB taxonomy): Bacteria > Eisenbacteria > RBG-16-71-46 > RBG-16-71-46 > RBG-16-71-46 > JBBIHL01. The sequence goes on from JBBIHL010000406.1 coordinate 476, forward strand.
CAGCGAGGGGAAGGTGATCGGCATCAACACCTTCATCTTCACCCGCGGCGGCGGGTCGCTGGGCATGGGGTTCGCCATCCCCATCGAGGTGGCCAAGAAGGTGCTGGACGAGATCCGCACCTACGGCCGCGTGCGCCAGGCCTGGCTGGGCATGCAGGTCCAGGAGCTCACCGCCGAGCTGGCCGAGCGCCTGGGCTTCTCCGACGCGGGCGGCCTGGTGGTCTCGCGCGTGGACGCGGACGGCCCGGCCGCCGCCGCCGGCGTGCAGCGCGGCGACCGCATCCGGGAGGTGAACGGCGAGAAGGTGGACGACGCCGAGGACGCGCAGGCCTCGATCTACGGCGCGGGCGTGGGGGACGTCATCACCCTGGAGCTGGAGCGGGGGCGCCGCCGGCTCACCGTGAAGATCACGCTGGTGGAGGTCCCGGGTCGCGGGGGGAGGGCGCCGTGATCGAGCGCTACAGCCGCCCGGAGATGGCCTGCCTGTGGAGCGACGAGCACCGCCTGCGGGGCTGGCTCGAGGTCGAGCTGGCGGTGACCGCGGTGCGCGAGGAGCGCGGCGAGGTGCCGGTGGGGGCGACCGAGCGCCTGCGCCGCAACGTGCGGCTCGACCCCGCGCGCATGGCGCAGATCGAGGCCGAGGTGCGCCACGACGTGATCGCGTTCCTCACCATGGTGGCGGAGACCGGCGGGGACGACGCCCGCCACCTGCACGCGGGGCTCACCTCGTCCGACCTGGTGGACACCGCCCTGGCGCTGCAGGTCGGCGACGCGGGACGCCTGCTGCTGGGCGGCGTGCGCCGCCTGCGCCGCGCCGTCTGGGAGCTGGCCCAGCGCCACCGCTCCACACCCATGGCGGGCCGCACCCACGGGGTCCACGCCGAGCCCATCACCTTCGGCCTCAAGTGCCTGGTGTGGAGCGAGGAGCTGGGCCGCGGCGCGCGGCGCCTGGAGGCCGCGCTGGCCGACATGGCGGTGGGCAAGTTCTCGGGGTCGGTAGGGACGCTGGCCCACCTGGAGCCGCAGGTGGAGGAGGCGGCGCTGGCGCGCCTGGGGCTGCGGGCCGAGCCGGTGGCGAGCCAGGTGGTGCAGCGCGACCGCCACGCGGCGCTGCTCTGCGCCCTGGCGCTGCTCGGGGCCACGCTGGAGAAGATCGCCCTGGAGATCCGCCACCTCCAGCGCAGCGAGGTGCGCGAGGTGGAGGAGCCGTTCGCCCGCGGGCAGAAGGGCTCCTCCTCGATGCCGCACAAGCGCAACCCGGTCCAGTGCGAGCGGGTGTGCGGGCTGGCCCGCCTGCTGCGGGCCTACGCCCAGGCCGGGCTCGAGGACGTGGCGCTGTGGCACGAGCGCGACATCAGCCACTCGTCGGTGGAGCGCGTGGCGCTGCCCGACGCCTTCCTGCTGGCGGACTTCCTGGTGGACGCGATGCTCGGCATCGTGACCGGCCTGGTCGTGCACCCCGAGCGCATGCGCGCCAACCTGGAGGCGAGCGGCGGCCTGGTGTTCTCGCAGCGCGTGCTGCTCGCCCTGGTGGAGTCCGGGCTCTCGCGCGAGGAGGCCTACGGCATCGTGCAGGCGCACGCCCTCGAGGCGCTGGACGGGGGCGGCGGCTTCCGCCCGCGGCTCGAGGCCGACCCGCGGGTGCGCGCCGCGCTGGGCCCGCAGCGGCTGGCCGCGTGCTTCGACCTGCAGCCCTACCTGCGCAACGTGGACGCGCTGTTCGCGCGGGCGGAGACCCCGGCGCCATGACCACCGCCGCCCGCCTGGCGCCGGCCTGGACCCCGGAGGAGGCGCGCGACCCGCGCGCGGTCGCGAGCCGCCTGGCCGAGCGCGGGGTGAGCCTGGAGCCCGACGAGGTCACGCTGCTGGGCTCGCTGCTGGGACGCGCGCCCACCTGGCCCGAGGCGGTGCTGTTCGGCATCCTGTGGAGCGAGCACTGCTCCTACAAGTCCACGCGGCACCTGCTGCGCCGGCTCCCCACCCAGGCGCCCCAGGTCCTGGTGGGCCCCGGCGAGGACGCCGGCGTGGTCGCGCTGCCGGCGCCGGCCGAGGAGTGGGCGCTGGTGCTGGCCCACGAGAGCCACAACCACCCCAGCCAGGTGCTGCCGGTGGAGGGAGCCGCGACCGGGATCGGCGGCATCGTGCGCGACGTGGGCTGCATGGGCGCCGAGGTGGTGGGGGTGATGGACTGCCTGCGCTTCGGCGAGCCGCGTGGGCGGGCCGCGGTGGGCGCGCGCGACATCGTGCGCGGGGTGGTGGAAGGCATCGCCGACTACGGCAACGCGCTCGGCGTGCCCAACCTGGGCGGGGACGTCTACTTCGACCGGGCCTTCGACCAGAACTGCCTGGTGAACGTGATCGCCATGGGGCTGGTCCCGCGCGGCGAGATCCTGCACAGCGCGGTCCCCGGGCGCCCCGGAAGCTACGTCTTCCTGCTGGTCGGGAAGCCCACCGACGAGAGCGGCTTCGGCGGGGCCGCCTTCGCCTCCGGCGAGCTGGGCGGCGACCAGCGCGGAGCGGTGCAGCTGCCGGACCCGTTCTTGAAGCGCGTCCTGCACGTGGCCAACGCCGAGGTGTTCCGCCGCCTGCGCGAGCGGCGCCTGCCGGCGGGGTTCAAGGACCTGGGCGCCGGCGGCGTGGCCTGCGCGGTGAGCGAGCTGGCCGCGGCGGGGGGGCGGGGCGCGCGGCTCGAGCTGGAACGGGTCCATCGCGTGGAGCGGGCGCTGCCGCCCGAGGTCATCCTGTGCGCCGAGACCCAGGAGCGCTACTGCTGGGTGCTGCCCGAGGAGGTGGCCGAGGAGGTGCGCGGCGTCTACGAGCGGGACTTCGCCCTGGGCGAGGTCTATCCCGGGGCGGGAGCGCGGGTGGTGGGACGCGCGCTCGAGGAGCGCCGCTTCGTGGCGGAATGGCAGGGCGACTC
>JBBIHL010000407.1:0-2208 GCA_037447075.1 Candidatus Eiseniibacteriota bacterium
GGGCACCTACCTCACCCAGTGGGGCTCGTACGGCAGCGGCAACGGGCAGTTCAACAACCCCTTCGGCGTGGCCACCGACGCGGCCGGCAACGTCTACGTCGGCGACACCAACAACAACCGCATCCAGAAGTTCACGAGCGCGGGCGCCTACCTCAACCAGTGGGGCACGCTCGGCAGCGGCAACGGGCAATTCAACTACCCGAGCGGTGTCGCGACCGACGCGGCCGGCAACGTCTACGTCGCCGACGCCAGCAACCACCGCACCCAGAAGTTCGTTGCTCCTCCCGCCGTCGCGCTGGTCTCCGACATCCGCAACGACCAGGGGCGCCAGGTGCGCCTGCGCATCCTGCGCTGCTCGGCCGACGTCTCGGGCTCCGGGGCGCCGATCCTCCGCTACGACGTGTTCCGGCGCATCGATCCGCTGCCGGGTCCCGCCCTGGCCGCCGCCACGGCCTCGGCCCTGCCGAGCGGCGCGCAGCTCGCGGGCTGGGAGCAGGTGGGCTCGATCTCGGCCTACGCCGAGTCGGAGTACAACGCGGTGGTCCCGACGCTGGTGGACGCCACCGCGTCCTCGCTGGAGCTCTCGGCGCTCTTCGTCAGGGCCGCCACGGCCGACCCGGCCACCTACTACGACTCCGGGGTGGAGCACGGTTTCTCGGTGGACAACCTCTCGCCGCCGGCGCCCTCGCCCTTCCTCGCCGCCTACGTCGGGGGCGCCACCCACCTCCACTGGGGGGTGAGCCCGGCCCCGGACTTTGCCAGCTTCCGCCTTTACCGGGGCAGCAGCGCCGACTTCGTGCCGGGGACCGGGAACGGGATCGCCGTCACTACCGACACCGGCTACGTGGATGTCGGGCCGGGGGGCCGCTACTACAAGCTCTCGGCGGTGGACTGGAACGGCAACGAGGGTCCCTACGCGCAGGTGGGCCCGGACCAGACGGTGGGCGTGCCCGGGGATGCTCCGGCGGCGTTGGCGCTGGAGGGGGTGCGGCCGAATCCCGCGAACGGGGGCCGGATGGTGGTGCACTTCACGCTGCCGAGCGCCGAGCCCGCGACGCTGGAGCTCTTGGACGTGGCGGGGCGCCGGGTGGTGGAGCGCGCGGTGGGACGCCTGGGCGCCGGGCGCCATGCGGTGGACCTGGCCGCGGGTCGCCGGCTGGCACCAGGCGTGTACCTCGTGCGGCTCACGCAGGGCGCGAGCGAGCGGGTCGTGCGCGCGGCGGTGCTGAAGTAGAACGAGACGCCGTCGGCGGTGGCCGTTCCGGTGCCCGACGCAACTGCCGAGATTCACGGGCGGCAAGCATGCGCTCTCGCCCGCGCGACGATCGGACGAGCGCCGCCCGCTTCACAGGTTCGTCGCCGGCTTGACCTGTCCGCGGTGGCAGGTGGTGCAGTTGATCTGCGGCTTCTCGCTCTTCAGGTTCTTGATCCTGGGCAGCAGCGAGTCGTTGATGGTGCGCGAGAACGCCATCATGTCGCGCGCGATCTGCTTCTGGGGCTTGTCCTCGTCCGCCCAGTGCCCGAGTACGTGGCAGTGGGTGCAGTTCACCCCCAGGCTGCGCCCGAAGCCCAGGTTCATGATGCGCGGCAGCCGTTCCGCGGGTAGGCCCTTCAGCACGCGGATGTCCTTGAACACGCTCTCGGCCGGGGCCTTCTCGCGCCCGGCGATCTTCTTGAGCACCTCGTTCATCAGGCTGTCGCGCTGGGCGGCGAACGAGTCGGTGGGCGCGATGGTCATGGCGGGGCGCGGGGGAGGGGGGGTCGCGCCCGGACCGGGGGGAGGCGGCTGGAGCGGCGGCGGACCGCCCTGGGCCAAGGGGCCGGGCGCCGGCGTGGCCCCCAGCACGAAGACCGCCGCGGCCATCACCAGGCCGGCGAGTGCTCCACCCACTGCTGCGCGTCGGATCATGGCGCCTCCGGGGTTGGGGCCCGCCCGGGATGAGCGGGCCAACGAGGCGCGAATCATGCCAGCCGTGGGGGCGGGATTCGACGGGAATGTGAGCGGCCGGCCGGCCGGCCGGAGCCGCCCGCGTGGCCCGGCGGACCGCGAGGGTCCGCCGGGCGGCGGGCGCCGGTCAGGGCTCCAGCTTCCGTGCCTTCCCGGAGCGGGCCAGCTCGCGCGCCAGTCGTTCCAGCTCGCGGGCGATCTGGCGGCTCCCGCGCTCCTGCTCCTCGCCCAGCCTCGACTGCATGGCGCCCAGCTCGGAC
>JBBIHL010000407.1:2230-3374 GCA_037447075.1 Candidatus Eiseniibacteriota bacterium
CGCCCAGGGCGCCCTGCTGCTCGCCGAGCGCGCCCTGCCGGCTCCCGATCTCGTCCTGCTGGCGCGCGATCTCGTCCTCCAGCTCCTCGAGCACCCGGGCGTCCACCGGATCCTGCTCCGCCGAGGCCCGGCGCAGCGCCAACGCCGCCTGCTTGCGCGCCAGCTCGGCCTGCATGCGCCCCAGCTCGCCCTGCCGGCGTCCCAGCTCGCCCTGCTGGCGTCCCAGCTCACCCTGCCGGCGACCCAGCTCGCCCTGGCGCCGGCCCAGCTCCTGCTGGGGGGCGATCAGCTCCCGCACCTGCTGCAGCACCGCGGGATCGGTCACCAGGTAGCGCTCCGTGCCCAGGCGCAGCCACAGGTAGTCGCCGTCCAGGCGCCGGCCCGCGGCCTTCGCCTCGCGCCAGTCGTCCTCGTCGCCCGAGCCCGAGAGGGACTCCCCGCCGTCCTGGGAGAGCACGTAGGAGAAGTCCTCACCGTCTCCGTCGCTGGTGGAATAGCTGTAGCGGCTCTCGCCTTCCGACGACTCCTCCGTGCGGGTGACGCGGGTGCCGCCCGTGGTGTTGATCGTGACGCCCGCCTTGCCCTTCTCCGCGCGCGTGACGGTCCGGCTGGTGGCGCGCGTGCTGGTGTTGGTGCGGGCGCGGTCGGGCTCCGCGGCCACCACCCGCAGGGGCGCCAGGCCGAGCGCCAGCAGCAGGGTGAACGCCGCCAGCGCCGCGGCCTGTTGCGCCCGGGACCAGGAACGGAAGTGGGTCAGCATGAGCAGCCTCCTTCGGAGTTGGCGGGAATCGGACGAGCCGCAGGTGGCCGCGACGCCCGCCGGGCACGGCCGCGCCACGCCGAAGCCCAGCAGCAGCTCGGCGTAGTCGCCGGCCTCGGCGCCGGAGAGCCCCACGGCCCCGGCATCGCAGGCCTCCTCGCGTGCCTGCACGTACTCGCGCGCCGCGAGCCGGGCAAGCGGGTGGAACCAGAACGCGGCCTCGGCGAGGGCGGGGACCCACGCCAACCACAGGTCTCCACGCCGCAGGTGGCTGACCTCGTGGGCGAGCGCCATGCGCAGCTCGCCGGCCGGGCGCCGCAGGGCGGAGCCCGGCAGCAGCACCCGGGGGCGCAGCAGGCCCACCGCCATCGGGACCTCGATGGC
>JBBIHL010000408.1:0-3371 GCA_037447075.1 Candidatus Eiseniibacteriota bacterium
GATCTCGACGCGCTTCACGGAGCGTGGTGGCGTCGTGCCCGCGCCGGGCGCGCCCCGCCCTACCCCGTGCGCCACGCGCGCCCGTCGCGGCGCATGAGCTCGTCGGCGGCCGCCGGCCCCCAGGTGCCCGCGGCGTAGTTGGGGAAGTCCTTGGGGGGGGCGGCCGCCCAGTAGGCGAGCAGCGGGTCCACGATGTCCCACTGCAGCTCGACCTCGTCGCGACGCGCGAACAGGGTCTGGTCGCCGCGCAGGGCCTCCACCAGGAGGTGCTCGTAGGCCGAGTGCTCGGCCTCGCCCACCGCGGCGTAGCGGAAGTCCAGCGCCAGCGCGCGGATCTCGCGACGATGGCCAGGCACGCGCGCCCCGAAGCGCAGCTGGATGCCCTCGTCGTAGGTGGTCTTGAGGATCAGCGCGTTCGACTCCATGCCGCGGATGTCGTAGTCGCGGAAGAGCTGCAGGGGCGGCTTGCGGAAGGTCACCACCACCTCGCCGTCCTTCCGCGCCAGGCGCTTCCCGGTGCGCAGGTAGAAGGGCACGCCCGCCCACCGCCAGTTGTCAATGTCCACCTTGAGGGCGGCGTAGGTGGGGGTCGAGGTGTTGGGGCTCACGTCCGCTTCCTGGCGGTAGCCGGGCACGCGCTCGCCGCCGATCAGCCCCGGCCCGTACTGGCCGCGCACGGCGTCCTCGGGCCCCAGCGGCCGGATGGCGCGCAGCACCTTGGCCTTCTCGTTGCGGAAGCCTTCCGCATCGAACAGCGCCGGGGGCTCCATGGCGATGATGGCGAGGAGCTGCAGCATGTGGTTCTGCACCACGTCGCGCACGGCGCCGACTTCCTCGTAGAAGCGGCCGCGGCGCCCGATCCCGATGTCCTCGGCGAAGGTGATCTGCACGTGGTCCACGTAGCGGCGGTTCCAGATGGGCTCCCAGATGGCGTTGGCGAAGCGGAAGACCAGCATGTTCTGCACGGTCTCCTTGCCCAGGTAGTGGTCGATGCGGAAGATGTTCTCCTCGCCCAGCACCTGCGCCACCAGACCGTTGAGCCGGCGCGAGGACTCCTGGTCGTTGCCGAAGGGCTTCTCGATGACGATGCGGCTGAAGCCGCCATCGCCCGTGCGCCGCACCAGGCCGGTCTGCCCCAGCGTGGTGAGGATCTGCTCGTAGGTGGAGGGCGGCGCCGAGAGGTAGAAGACGCGGTTGCCCTGGGTGCCGTGGTCGCGCTCCACCTGCGGCAGCAGCTCGCACAGGCCGTGGTAGTCGGCGGCCGCGGTGAACTGGCCCGAGGCGTAGTAGAGCCGCGGCGCCATGCGCTGCCAGGCGTCCTCCTCGGTGTGCCCGAGGAACTTGCCGAGCGTGTCCTTGGCGAAGGCCCGGAACTCGTCGTGACTCATCGGGCGGCGGGAGAAGCCCACCACGGCGAAGTTGTCGGGCACCACGCGGTCGCGCACCAGCCGGTAGAGGGCCGGGAGCAGCATGCGCTGGGAGAGGTCGCCGGTGACGCCGAAGATCACGAATGCGGCGGGCTCGGGCTGGCCTGCGGGCGCGGCGGCGGCCGGGAGCCCCGCCGGCAGGACGCCGATCGTGCTAGCCATGCTTCACCCCGTGGCCGCCGAACTCGCGCCGCAGCGCGGCGAGCACGCGGTCGGAGAATGCGTTCTCGCGCCGCGAGCGGAAGCGCGCCATCAGCGCCAGCGCGATGGCGGGCGCGGGTACCGAGCGCTCGATGGACTCCTGCACGGTCCAGCGCCCCTCGCCCGAGTCCTCGACGTAGCCCTTGAGGCCGTCCAGCCCCGGGTCGGCGGCGAGCGCGCGCTCCAGCAGCTCGAGGAGCCAGGAGCGGACCACGCTGCCCTTCTGCCACAGCGCGGCGATGCGGCGCAGGTCCAGGCCCATGCCCGACTCGCGCAGCAGGTCGAAGCCCTCGGCGTAGGCCTGCATGAGGCCGTACTCGATGCCGTTGTGCACCATCTTCACGTAGTGTCCCGCCCCCGACGGCCCCACGTGGGCATAGCCCCCGGGCGGGGCCAGGGTCTGGAGCAGCGGCTCCACGTGGCGGAACGCCGCCTCGTCTCCGCCCGCCATCAGGCAATAGCCTTCGGTGCGGCCCCAGATGCCGCCGCTCACGCCGATGTCGAGGTAGCGCAGGCCGGACGGCGCGAGGGCTTCGGCCCGCCGGCGCGAGTCCTTGAAGTTGGAGTTGCCGCCGTCCACCACGATGTCGCCTGAAGCCAGCGCCGGGCGCAGCGCGCCCAGGGCCTGGTCCACGGCCTCCCCGGCCGGCACCATGAGCCACACGACCCGCGGCGGCTCGAGCGCCCGGGCCACCTCCGGCACCGACGACGCCCCCGCGGCCCCCTTCGCCACGAAGCCCTTCACCTTCTCGGCGGTCGGCGCGTAGACCACGGCGCGGTGCCCGCCGGCCAGCAGTCGCAGGGTCATGTTGCCGCCCATCTTGCCCAGACCGATCATGCCGACGTCCATGCAGGAGTCCCCCAAGCGAGACGTATGGCACCCAGATGGCAGAGCCGGAATCCTATACCAACCCGGCGCGGAGCACAGCGGGAAGCATTCCGGCGCGGGGGCGGTGGGCGAGCGCACCCACCTCTGCGGCGCTTGTCCGCCGCTCGGACCGCCTGCTAGAATGCCGCCGGCAGGAAGGGAATGCCATCTCTCCCACCAATCCACCCCCACAAGGAGGAGTTGCCATGCGACGCTCCGTTCCCCTGTTCCTTGCCCTCGCCGTCCTTGTCGGCGGCGCCGCGGCGATCCACGCCCAGGCGGGCAAGGGCGCAGCCTCGACCGACTGGTCCATGAACGCCACCATCATCGAGGCCTGCTCGTGTCCCATGTTCTGCCAGTGCTACTTCAATGCCGCGCCCGCGCCCCATGGGGGCCACGAGGGCCATGCCCAGGAGCACTTCTGCCGCTTCAACAACGCCTTCAAGGTCAACAAGGGAAGCTACGGCGCGACCAAGCTCGATGGGGTGAAGTTCTGGGTCGCCGGCGACCTGGGCGGCGACTTCTCCAAAGGGCAGATGGACTGGGCCGTGCTGACCTTCGACAAGTCCATGAGTAAGGAGCAGCGCGACGCGGTGGCGGCCATCATGGGCCACGTCTACCCCGTGAAGTGGAATTCGTTCACCACCGCCGAAGGCACCGTGGACACGTGGACCTACAACGCCCAGATGGCGCACGCCGCGCTGGACGGGGGCAAGGCCGCCGAGGTCAAGCTCAAGCGGAACCCCAACTCCAACACGTCCGATCCCACGGTGATCAAGAATCTGAAGTACTGGGGCGTGCCCCGCAACGATGGCTTCGTGCTGATGCCCAACGAGGTCGAGGCCTATCGCGCCGGCGACAAGACCTTCGAGTTC
>JBBIHL010000409.1:0-3363 GCA_037447075.1 Candidatus Eiseniibacteriota bacterium
CCGGTGGAGGGCCTCGTAGGCCTCGTACTCCGAGAGCGGCGCGGTCTCGACGATCACCAGCACGTCGGTTTCGGCGTGAACTTGAACGACCCGGGCTGGGCCATCTTCAGCACGGGAAGCAGCGGGACGCAGCTGCAGGCGCGCACCTGGGACGGCGGCCCGATGAACGACGTCAACCTGCCCGGCGTGTCGCTCGGGACGCCGCATCGCTTCCGCATCGAGTGGAAGCCGGCCGCCGTGGATTTCTACGTGGACGGCGCGCTCCTCTCGTCCCACGCGGTCACGATCTCCACACCCATGAAGGTGCTGGCGAGCGACGCCGCCGTGGGCGGGACCCCGCTCTCGGTGGACGCGGTTCTCCTGACCCCATACGTCAGCCCCGGAACGTTCACCTCGCGCGTCTTCGACGGCGGGGGGAACACCCTGTGGGGCACGGCTGGCTGGACGGCGGACACTCCGCCGGGGACCACGCTCGGCCTCGAGGTCCGTCACGGCAATTCGGCCGCCCCCGACCCGTCGTGGACGCCGTTTGCGGCGGTGCCGTTTTCGGGTGCTCCGCTCACGGGGGCGTCGCGCTACTTCCAGTATCGGGCGACGCTCGCGAGCACCGACCCCGAGGCCACACCCACGGTGCACGCCGTGCGCATCTCCTGCGAGGCCTGCCCCGACGTGACGCCGCCCGCCGCGATCGCCGATCTGCAGAGCGCTCCGGTGCGCGCGGGCAACCCGCCCGGCGCCATCACCAAGGTGCTGATCACCTGGAGCGGCGAGGAGCAAGGGGCGACCGCGCAGGTCTTCCGCAAGGCCTTCGGCGACTACCCGCTCTACCGGCAGGGCGTGGGCGCGGAGCCCACGCCGCCGGCCACGCCCGGAGACGCGATCGCCCAGGGCTGGACGCTCACGGCGGTGACGGCCTCGGGGCAGACGGACCTGCCGCCCGCGCGCGACTTCTGGTACTACGTCGTCTTCACGCAAGACCACTGCCGCAACCTGTCGGCGGTTTCCAACCCGAGCGCCGGCACGCTCGACTATCTGCTCGGCAACGTGAGCGACGGCGCCGCCTCGTGCACCGGCGACAATCGGGTGAACGGCCTGGACATCAGCCTGCTGGGTTCGCACTACGGCGCCGCCATCGCGCCCGACGGGCCGCTGGCCTGCGCCGACGTGGGCCCGACCACGGACTACGCGGTGGATTCGCGCCCGATTCCCGACGGCGTGCTCAACTTCGAGGAGCTGGTGCTCTACGCCATCAACTTCGCGCCCGCGCCGGGGCAGCCCGCGATGGTCGCCGGCGACGCGGAGCAGGTCGCAGCGGAGAAGAACGACGTCACGCTCTCGATACCCGAGCTGCCCGCGGTGGGCGAGTCCTTCGCGGTCGGCGTCGAGCTTTCGAGCACCGGCGATGTCCAGGCGATGAGCCTGGAGCTGGGCTACGACGCCGGCAGCGTCGAGCCGATCGGAACCGAGGCCGGCGCTCTGCTCCTGCGGCAGGCGGCGCCGTATCAAGTGCTCTCGCCGAAGGCGGCTGCGATGGATGTCGCGCTGCTCGGCCGCGGCATGGGCATCGTCGGTCAAGGGGAAACCGGCCGCGTGCGCTTCCGCGTGAAGGCTTCGGGCGCCCCGGGGATCGGCATCGCGCGCGTGCAGCTGCGCGGCACGAACGGGAAGCCGATCGCGCTGGGCACCGGCAAGGCCGCGGTCGCCGCCCCGGTGATTCCGGCGCGCACCTATCTGGCGGCGAGCTACCCCAACCCGTTTCAGCAGGGGCTCACGGTGCGCTTCGGCCTGCACTCGGCCGAGCGCGTGCAGCTGGCGCTCTACGACGTACAGGGCCGCGTGGTCCGCCACCTGGTGGACGGCGACCGGCCGGCGGGCGAGTACGCCCTCACCTGGGACGGGCGCAACGAGAGCGGCGGCGCGGTCGCGTCGGGCATCTACCTGGTCCGGCTCACCGCGGGCGGCAAGCAGTTCTCGCATCGGGTGCTGCGGATGAGGTGAGCACGGGCGCGGCCCCGAATGTCGAGTGGGGCCGAGCCCGTTGTCTCCAACGTGACCGACTATCTCACCAGCGTGATCTTGCGCTGCTGCTGGAGCGATCCCGCGGTGAGGCGCAGGAAGTAGGTGCCGCGGCCGAGCTGCGCTCCAGCTTCGTCGCGCCCGTCCCATTCGACGGAGTGATCCCCCACGGCGAGCGCGCCCTCGTGCAGGGCACGCACTCGCCGCCCCTGCAGGTCGAACAGCTCGAGCTTGGCTGGTCCCGCCGCGGCCAGCTCGAAGCGCACCACGATCCGCTGCGTGAACGGATTGGGCCACGCCGGGTAGAGCGCGAAGCGAAGGGCCGGGCTCTCGGCCTGCGGCCGCTGGGCGAGCCCACCCGCCGCCCGGCCGCCGGGCGGCGTGGCCTCCACCCAGAGGAAGCAGTCGCGCGCCTTGCCCGCGGTCTGGGCGGGTACGGCGAAGCTGAGGCGGATCGTGTCCTGGCCCGTGAGCGCCGCACTCGCTCCGTCCACGGCATTCAGCGCCGAGGTCAGATCGCCGCCGCCGCCCTTCGCCGCCTTCTCAAGGGTCGCCCAGGTCAGCGCCGGCGGCTCGGAGGAGGGCACCAGGCGACCCACGGAGCGCAGGCGGGCGTCGGAGACGAAACGCAGCCGCACGCGAGTCGCAGCACCGATGTCGGCGACCAGCTCGTCCAGCTCGCGCCGCGGGTAGAGCTGCGCGACTTGGCGCCAGCCGGCTCCGTCCGGCACGTCCACGGCGATGCCGCATTGGTTGACGAGGCCGGAAGGTCCCTCACGCGCGGCGTTGAGAACGAGGAATCCGTTGCCGCCCTTGGCGGCGAACTCCATCGTCATGGACTGATCGAGAGCGCCCAGTACGGGATCGCCACTGCCTGCACCCAACTGCGCCGTCACGTCGACTCCGCCATCGGTGTTGACCCGAGCGGGCGGCTCCACCGTTCCGAGAACCACCTGGCCGCCCACCGGCAATGCGCGCAGGGAAGGGTCGTGATCCACGAGCAGGAGACCGGCTCGGTCGATCGCCGTGCGGGCGACCCCGTTGGAGCGAATCCACGCCGGGTACGCGCCACCCGGCGCATCCGGCCCCGGCAACCGCAGGAGGTCGCGGGCCGGCTGACCCGGCGTGGCGCTCTCGAGTATCGAGTTCTCGGTGGTCAGGGCGAGACCTTCCTCACCCGAGCTCATGGCGGCTGCGTTTCCATCGGCGACCACTCCTCCTCCTCCGCCCCCGCCGCCTCCCGAATACCCGCTGCACAGCTTGGGCGGGGAAGACAGCCGGATGGAGAGCTGGTTGCTGAGCCCGGACCAATTCCCCGCTGCATTGTGGTCATCCTGGGACTTGAGG
>JBBIHL010000410.1:0-3350 GCA_037447075.1 Candidatus Eiseniibacteriota bacterium
CCGGCCTGGGCCGCAGGGAGTTCAAGATCAAGCGCATTCTGGACGCCGGACCATGACGCGACGCGATCATCGCCCACCCTACGTGCTCTCCGTTGCCAACCGGGGTTTCCGGGCCTCGCTCATCGTGCGGAGGATCTACCGGACATTGGCCGATCCGAAAGTCGAGGCACGGGGCCTGGTCCGGGTGGTGGACGAGTTGGGGGAGGGCTACCTCTATCCCGACCGCCTGTTCGTCACCATTGAGATCCCGCGGGCGGCCAGCCGGGCTTTTCGGGCCGCGAGCTGATGGCGGCATGAAGCGGCCGGCGGCAACGCTGCGCTCTGCCGCGGCAGGCTAGGCGGGATGTGATGGTCCCTCCGGAGGACGCCTTGTCCAGGACCGTGTGCCGCCTCAAGGTGAACGGGGACGTGCGGGAGTGCGCGGTCACGCCCTACACCACCTTGCTCGAGGCCCTGCGCTACGGGCTGGGGCTGACGGGCTCCAAGCAGGGCTGCGACAAGGGGGACTGCGGCGCCTGCACCGTGGTGGCGGACGGCCGCCCGGTGCTCTCGTGCATCTCGCTGGCGCTCGCCTACCACGACGGCCCCGCCATCACCACCATCGAGGGCGTGGCCCGCGGCGCCGAGCCCCACCCGCTGCAGGACGAGTTCGACCTCAACGGCGCCGCCCAGTGCGGCTTCTGCACGCCGGGCATCCTGATGAGCGCCTGGGCGCTCTTGAACCGCAACCCCTCGCCCAGCCGCCAGGAGATCGCCCAGGCGCTCTCCGGCAACCTGTGCCGCTGCACCGGCTACACCAAGATCTTCGTCGCCGTCGAGAAGGCGGCCGAGCGCCTGCGTGCGGAGGGCGTGGCGTCCGGGAGCCGGGCATGAGCCGCCGCGGCGAGGGCGAGCGGCGCGACGCGATGAAGGTCCCCGAAGGCCGCGCGATGCCGCGCCAGGACCGGCTCAAGCCGCCGGAGTGGGAAGGCGGCCGCGCGGCGCCGCCCAACCGCGAGTTCGCCGTGATCGGCAAGCGCAACCGCAAGGTGGAGGGGCTGGCGAAGTCCACGGGCAAGGCGGTCTACACCGACGACATCGCGCTCCCGCGCATGCTGCACGGCAAGCTCCTGCGCAGCATCCACGCCCACGCCCGCATCAAGTCCATCGACGCCACCGCCGCGCTGGCCCTGCCGGGCGTGCACGCGGTCATCACCGGGAAGGACCTGCCCGAGTACTACGGCATCATCCCCTGGACCATGGACGAGCAGGCCCTGTGCGAGACCAAGGCGCGCTACGTGGGCGACGCGATCGCCGCGGTGGCGGCCGACGACGAGCTGACCGCCGAGGAGGCGCTGAAGCTCATCAAGGTCGAGTACGAGCCCGTGCCGGCCGCCATGAGCATCGAGGACGCGCTGGCCCGCCCGGAGCTGCGCATCAACGAGAAGTCGCGCGAGGGCAACATCTCCAAGCAGGTCCAGCTGGAGTTCGGCGACGTCGAGGGCGCCCTGGCGCGCAGCGACGCCGTGGTGGAGGGCATTTACTGGTACGAGGGCTCCACCCACACGCCCATCGAGCCCCATTGCGCGATCGGCGATTACGACGCCAGCGGCTTCCTCACCCTCTACTCCTCCACCCAGGTGGCGCACTACCTCCACCGCGAGCTGGCGCGCGTGCTGGCCTGCCGGCGCAGCGTATCCGGGTGATCCAGCCGGTGGTGGGCGGCGCCTTCGGCGGCAAGAGCGAGCCGTTCTCGCTGGAGTTCTGCGCGGCCAAGCTCTCGATGGTGACCGGCCGCCCGGTGAAGATCCTCTACACCCGCGAGGAGGTCTTCTACGCGCACCGCGGGCGCCACCCGATGCGGCTGCGCTATCGCAGCGGCGTCCGTCGCGACGGCACGCTCACCGCGGTGGACGCCCGGATCCACATTGACGGCGGCGCCTACTCGTCGTTCGGCCTGGTGACCACCTACTACTCGGGCCAGCTGGTCACGGCGCCCTACGCGCTCCCCGCCTACCGCTTCGATTCGACGCGCGTGTTCACCAACAAGCCCTGCTGCGGCCCCAAGCGCGGCCACGGCTCGGTGCAGCCCCGGTTCGCCATGGAGTGCCAGCTCGACAAGCTGGCCGAGGCGATCGGTATGGACCCCTTCGAGCTGCGCCGGCGCAACTCGATCGGGGAGCACACCACCACGGTGAACGGCCTGCGCGTGACCTCGAACGGGTTCCTGCAGTGCCTGGACGCCGTGGAGCGGGCGTCCGACTGGAAGCGCAAGTTCCGCCGGCTGCCTCGGGGCCGCGGCGTGGGGGTGGCGGGCAGCATGTACATCAGCGGCACCAACTACTGCATCTATCCCAACGAGATGCCCCAGGCCGCGGTGCAGCTCAAGCTGGACCGCAGCGGCCGGGCCACCGTGTTCTGCGGCGCATCCGACATCGGCCAGGGCTCGGACTCGGTGCTGGCCTACATCGTGGCCGAGGAGCTGGGGCTCGCGCTGGGCGACGTCCGCGTGGTGGCGGCCGACACCGACCTCACGCCGGTGGACCTGGGATCGTATTCCTCGCGCGAGACCTTCATGTGCGGGAACGCCTGTCTGGATGCCGCCCGCAGGCTGCGCGAGCAGGTGGTGAGGGTGCTGGCGGAGGAGTGGGGCTGCCACCTGCGCGAGATCTCGCTCGCGCAGGGCGTGGCCTGCTGCATCCGCGACCCCGGGAAGCTCTGCATGCCGGTGGCCGAGGCCTTCCAGCGCGCCGAGGCGCGCGTGGGCACGCTGGGCTCGGTGGGCTGGTACCAGAGCCCCAAGCTGGGTGGCGACTACCGCGGCGGCACCATCGGCGCCTCGCCCGCCTACTCGTTCACCGCGCACGTGGCCGAGGTCCGGGTGGACGAGGAGACCGGGTTCGTGACGGTGGAGAAGGTGTGGATCGCGCACGACTGCGGCCGCGCCTTGAGCCCGGTGGCGGTGGAAGGCCAGATGGAGGGCAGCACCTACATGGGGGCGGCCGAGGCCCTGATGGAGGAGCAGGTGTTCAAGCCCGAAGCCCCCGGGCACGGGCCCGGCCTGCACCACGGTCCCTCGCTGCTCGACTACCGCATCCCCACCTCGCTCGATGTGCCGGACATGGAGTCGTTCATCGTGGAGTCCGTGGACCCCGAGGGGCCCTACGGCGCCAAGGAAGCCGGGGAAGGGCCGCTGCACTCCAGCGTCCCGGCCATCGCCAACGCCATCTACGACGCGGTGGGCATCCGCTGCGACGAGCTGCCGTTCAATCCGCCGCGCATCCTCAAGCGGCTGCGCGCCACCGATTCGCGCGCCGCCTGGGAGCGCGCGCGGGCGCAGGTGCGCCAGGCGCCGGCGCTTCCCGCCGGGG
>JBBIHL010000411.1:0-1821 GCA_037447075.1 Candidatus Eiseniibacteriota bacterium
CAGGCGGGGCAAGGTCCCCCAGTCCTTCTCGTCGTGCAGGCCGGCCGAGGTTCCGAAGATCACGGCGAGGAGAACGAACATGATCGAGAAGCCGGGAACATTCTGCTCGAAGGCCGTCACGGCGAGGCGATTCCCGGTCAGGTTCTGCTCCTTTAGGAGAATCATCTGCTCGGCGAGCGGATCAGCGATAGCCGCGGCCTCCTTGTCCATCAGCAACAGGAGAACCTTGACCGCCTGGAGCTCGCTCACTCGCGCAGGGGTTCAAGGTGAACGTCTTGAGCCTGCCCGGCGGGACTGCGGCCTGGACGAGCCGGCCGCGCGCTCGCAGTGGGAGGCCATCGTCGCCGCGCAGGACGCCGACGTGGCGGTGCTCGACGACGTCCTGGTGGGCGAGCACGTGGAGGAGGCGCTCTCGCCCGCCGCGGCGCATCGCTTCCTGCTCGCGAGCACCGACTGGACCGACACCTTCGCCCTGCTCGAGCGCCTGCTGGCCCGGCCCTACGGGCGGGCGCTGCTCGGGCGCCGCCCGCTCGCCATCCTGCAGCAGCGCATGGTGGTGCGCGAGGCCGACGGGAAGGCGGCGCCGGGAGCGCCGGCCGTCCGCCGCGAGGCCCTGTTCGAGGCGCTGATCTTGAGCGATGCCATGCGGGCGGCGGTTCGCAGCGGAGCGGACACGCGCAAGCTCCAGGTGATGGCCGCGCAGGACGGCTTCCAGGCGCTGGCGGACCAGTTCCGGCAGCGCCAGCAGTCCGGCCAGCTCTCCGCGGCGGAAACGGCCCGGGCGCTCGGATAGGAGCGGCCATGCCCTGCGACCTCGCGGCGCTGCTCGCCTTCGCCAAGGAGGAAGGCGCCTCCGACCTCCACGTCTCGGCGGGCCTCTCCCCCATGGTGCGCCTGCGCGGCCAGATGGTGAAGCTGCAGATGGCGCCGCTCTCGCGCGAGGAGGCGCACGCCGCCATCTACGAGCTGCTCAACGACGAGCAGAAGCGCGACTTCGAGGAGCGGCACGACCTGGACTTCGCCTTCGAGATCCCCGGCGTGTCGCGCTTCCGGGCCAACCTGTTCGTGCAGGACCGCGGCGAGGGGGCCGTGTTCCGCATCGTCCCCACGCAGGTCCGCAGCCTGGACGAGCTGGGCATGCCCAAGGTGCTCAAGGACCTCGCCTCCCGGGAGAAGGGCCTGGTGGTGGTGACCGGCCCCACCGGCTCGGGCAAGTCCACCACGCTGGCGGCCATGGTGGACTACGTGAACGAGACGGCGCGCGGGCACATCCTCACCATCGAGGACCCCATCGAGTTCGTCCACAGCCCCAAGAACTGCCTCGTCAACCAGCGCGAGGTGGGCCCGCACACCGGCTCCTTCAGCGCCGCGCTGCGGGCCGCGCTGCGCGAGGACCCCGACGTCATCCTGGTGGGCGAGCTGCGCGACCTCGAGACCACCGCGCTCGCCATCAGCGCGGCGGAGACCGGGCACCTGGTGTTCGCCACCCTGCACACCAACTCGGCGGCCAAGACCATTGACCGCATCATTGACATCTTCCCCGCCGGCCAGCAGGCCCAGGTGCGCACCATGCTGTCGGAATCGCTGGAGGGCGTGGTGGCGCAGACCCTGCTGCCCTCCAAGGACGGCAAGGGGCGGGTGGCGGCGCTGGAGGTCCTGGTGGGCGTCCCCGCCCTGCGCAACCTGATCCGCGAGGACAAGACGGCGCAGATCCTCTCGGTCATCCAGACCGGCGCACAGCACGGGATGCAGAGCCTCGACCAGTCCCTCCGCGACCTGGTCATGCAGGGCAAGCTCTCGCGCGACCAGGCGATGAAGAAG
>JBBIHL010000411.1:1843-3335 GCA_037447075.1 Candidatus Eiseniibacteriota bacterium
CGAAGGGCCGGCGGGGGCGGGCACGCCGGCGGCCGGCGCCGGGGCACCGGTCGCCGCCGCGGTTCGTCCCGCCGGGAGACCGGTCGAGGCGGCGGCGCGCACCGGCCTGTTCGGGCGCTGACCATGAAGCTCGACGAGCTGCTCGCCCGGCTCCAGCAGCGCGGAGGCTCCGACCTCTACCTCACCGCCGACTCGGCCCCCCTGCTGCGCGTTGACGGCGTGACGCAGCCGGCCGTGGACCTGGTGCTGGACGGCCCGCAGGTGGAAGGCATCATCCGGGCGGCGCTCGCCGCCGGCGAGTGGGAGGAGTTCGAGCGCACCCACGAGCTCAACGTGGCGCGTGTGCTTCCCGGCGTGGGGCGCTTCCGCCTGAACGTGTTCCGCCAGCGCGGCCAGGTGGGGCTGGTGGCGCGCCTGATCCGTATTGACTTCCCCAGCGCGGACGAGCTCGGGCTGCCCCGGTCGCTCACGGCGCTCGTCATGCAGAAGCGCGGGCTCATCCTGGTGACCGGCGCCACCGGCTCGGGCAAGTCCACCACCCTGGCGGCGCTGATCGCCCACCGCAACGCCAACAGCCGGGGGCACATCCTCACCATCGAGGATCCCATCGAGTTCGTCCACCCGCACAAGGGCTGCGTCGTCACCCAGCGCGAGGTGGGGGTGGATACGGCCTCCTTCGCCGCCGCCCTGAAGAGCGCGCTGCGCCAGGCGCCCGACGTGATCCTGATCGGCGAGATGCGCGACCTGGAGACGGTGGAGTCCGCCCTGCACTTCTCCGAGACCGGGCACCTGGTGCTCGGCACCCTGCACGCCAACAACGCCAACCAGGCGGTGGAGCGGGTGCTCAACTTCTTCCCGGCGGAGGCGCACGCCCAGGTCTACGTGCAGCTCTCCTTGAACCTGCGCGGCATCGTCTCGCAGCGGCTGGTGCCGCGGGCGGACGGCAAGGGGCGGGTGGCGGCCATCGAGGTGATGCTCAACTCGCCGCGGGTGGCGGACCTGGTCGCCCGCGGCGAGATCGCGGCCTTGAAGGCGGCCATCGAGGCCAACGCGCCGGACGGCTCGCAGACCTTCGACCAGGCGCTCTACCAGCTCTACCGCCAGGGGGCGATCACCCTGGAGGAGGCCCTGAAGCAGGCCGACAGCGCCAACAACCTGCGCTTGAAGGTCAAGATGGAGTCGGGCGTGACCGCGGCGGAGAAGCCCAGGTTCAGCCTGCAGGATACGGCTGGATAGCGGCAACCGGCGCGCTGGCGGCTGCCGGGGCCCGCCACGCGCTACTCAGGGTCTTGAGTAAAACTACTCAACGTCGTGAGTAGGCGCGAGCAGCCCCGGTTCGCCCCGGCCCCGCACGCGCCGGCTGGCCGCGCGCCTGGCAGAGCCGCGCTGGCTGACGCTCGCGCCTCCCATGGCGCCGCTTGGCGTCACCGCCCAGGAGCACCCACCCATCCCCCCATGCGCTAGCCCAACTTCGCCAATTCGAGGAACCGAT
>JBBIHL010000412.1:0-3335 GCA_037447075.1 Candidatus Eiseniibacteriota bacterium
ACTTGACCTCGCCTGGGCGACTCTCTATGGTGGCGCGGCTCCAGGCCGCGGCGCGGGTTCGCGCAGTGCGCGAGAGTCCAGACCTAATCGGGGGTGGCACTTGGCGTTGAGCCGTCACCAGCGCATGTCCATGGACGAGTTCGGCATGGACGGGCTGGACCGCCTGCGCCACTACTGGGAGCTCAACCAGAAGCTCATCCTGGGCATGCTGGGCGTGGTGCTGGCGGCCGCCATCATCGGCTTCTTCACCTGGCGCGCGCGCATCGAGGCGAGCTCCTCGGCAGCAGGGCGACTGGCCGAGGCCAGCGTGCAATTCTGGCAGGGCAACTACCAGGGGTCGTTGGGCATCGCCCAGCAGGTAGCCGGACAGCACGGAGGCACGCCCGCCGGGGTGGACGCCTGGCGCCTGATCGGCGACAACCAGTACTGGCTGGGTCAGTTCAAGGACGCGGCCGCCAGCTACCGGAAGTTCCTCGACCGCCGCAAGCGCGGCGTCCTGGCCGACGCCGTGCGGCGCAGCCTGGCCTATGCGCTGGAGAGCGATCGCCAGTTCGACGAGGCCGCCCGCATCTACCTGGACCTGGCGACCCGGCTGGACCGGGAGTCGGCGGCCGACTGCCTGCTGGGCGCCGCCCGCTGCCTGCGGGCGGCGGGGCGCGCGGCCGAGGCCGCGAACCTCTACCGCCGCGTCGCCTCCGACTTCGGGGAGACCGGGAGCGCGCGCATGGCGCGCATCTACCTGGCCGAGACCAGCGTCACCCGCCTGCGGTAGGCCCGGGGTTCATGGCCCGCATCGCGAGAACGGGTGACCGGGTCGGCGGGGAGACGCCCGGCCCCGCCGCGATCGCCGAGCGCCGCGACGCCCCGGACACCGGGGCGCGTCCGCCCCGACCGCGTTCGGCGCGGCCGGGCCGCGAATAGTCCGGGCCAAGGGGCGCGCGGTTCCGAATGGAGCCTCATCGCCTCGACCTGCTGTTCCTCTGGCACCACCACCAACCCGACTACCGGGAGCCGGCCACGGGCCGCGCCCGGCTGCCCTGGGTCCGCCTCCACGCGTCCAAGGACTACCTGGACATGGCGGAGCGCCTGGAGCGCTTTCCGGGCCTGCGCGCCACCTTCAACTTCGTCCCCTCGCTGCTCGACCAGCTCGAGCATGCCCGGCAGGGGGGAGGCGACGCCCTCTTCGAGCTGCTCGCGCGGCCGGTCCCCTCGCTGACCCCGTCCGAGCGCGCGGAGGTGCTGCGGCGCTGCAGCGCCTGCCCGCCCCACGCCCAGCAGCGCTGGCCCAGGCTGCAGGAGCTGATCCGCAAGGCGGCTCGGACGGCCGCGAGCGGCCGGCGGGGGTCCTCGCGCCCGCCGCTGGGCGACCGGGAGCTGCTGGACCTCGAGGTCTACTTCCTGCTGGCCTGGTGCGACCCCCTCTACCTGGGCGAGCCCGAGGCGGCGGCGGCGCTCGCTCGCGGTCGCGATCTCGGCGAGGCGCAGCGCGCGGCCGTGCTCGAGCTCCACGGCCGGTTGCTGAGCCGGGTGGTGCCGGCCTACCGGCGCCTGTCCGAGCGGGGCCAGGCCGAGCTCTCCTGCACGCCCTACTACCACCCGATCCTGCCGCTGCTCCTGGACGTGCGGGCGGGCCGGCGCGCGCGTCCCGAGAGCGTCGTGCCCCACGAGCCCTTCGCCGCCCCCGAGGATGCCCGGCGCCAGATCGAGCGGGCGCGGCGGCGCCATGCCGAGGTGTTCGGCCGCGCGCCCCGCGGACTGTGGCCTTCCGAGGGAGGCGTGAGCCCGGAGGTGGTGGCCCTGGCGGCGTCCTGCGGCGTCGAGTGGATGGCCAGCGACGAGGGCGTCCTGCTGGCGTCCCTGCCCCCCGAGCGGCGCCGGCGCGAGGCGATCTACCGCCCCTACCGCCTGGCCGGTGCCGGGCGCGACGTGGCCCTGTTCTTCCGCGACCGGGAGCTCTCCGACCTGATCGGGTTCGTCTACCAGCGCTGGGAGCCCGCCGCCGCGGCCGACGACTTCGTGGCGCGCCTGCGTCGCATCGCCGCGGCCCATCGCGGCGAGCGTCCGCCGGTAGCCAGCGTGATCCTGGACGGGGAGAACTGCTGGGAGGGCTATGCGGACGACGGCGGCCCCTTCCTGGAGGCGCTCTACCAGCGGCTGTCGGACGCCGCGGACATCCGCACCCGGACCTTCGCCGAGGTGGCCGGCGAATGGGCCGCCGGCCCGGTGCTGGACCGGCTGCACACCGGGTCGTGGATCGACGGCGACTTCCACATCTGGGTGGGACATCCCGAGAAGAACCGCGCCTGGGACCTGATCGCCCGCACCCGGCGGGCGCTGGTCGGCGCCGGCACGACGCCGGAGAGCCACCCCGACGCGTGGGAGTCGTTGTTCGCCGCGGAGGGTTCCGACTGGTTCTGGTGGTTGGGGGAAGATCACTTCACGCCCGACAAGGAGCTGTTCGAGCGGCTGTTCCGCGCGCACCTGGAGGCAGCCCTCGCGCGGACCGGGCTGCCGGCGGCCCCCGAGCTGCGGGTCCCCATCGTGCAGCCGGCGGTGCGCAGCGTGGCGCGCAGCAGCCCGATCGGCTTCCTGCGCCCCTCGATCGACGGCCTCATCACCCACTACTACGAGTGGGAGCTGGGCGGCCACTACCACCTGCTGGAGGCCGGCGGCGCCATGCACCGCTCCGCGGGGAGCGTCAAGGACCTCTACTACGGCTTCGACGCCGAGCACTTCTACCTGCGCCTCGACTTCCGGGACGCCGAGCAGGAGCGCGCGCAGCTCGACCTCCTGCTGGAGTTCCTGGCGCCGCGGGCGCTGCGCGTGCTGGTGCGCGGTCTGGAGCGCGGCCCGCGCGCGGTGGTGCAGGCGCCGGAGGGAGGGACCGAGCAGCCGCTGGCGGGGGCCGAATGCCAGGTGGGGGCGATCCTCGAGCTGGGCGTCCCCTTCGCCGCGCTCGGCCTCGTGGCCGGCGAAGCGGTGGAGCTGCTCGCCCTCACCTTGAAGGGCGGCCAGCCGGTGGAGAGCTTCCCCAGCCACGAGCTGGTGCGCTTCACGGTGCCGAGCGCCGACTTCGAAGAGACCATGTGGAGCGCGTGAAGCCCGCAGGCGGCACCGCGGCCCGGCCGGCGGTGCCGGCCCGCGTCTGGCTCGCCCTGGGGCTGCTGCTGGCCGCCGCGGTGACGCTCCGCGCCGGCGCGCTGCGCGCCACGTTCTTCGCCGACGACTACCTCTTCCTCGACCAGGTGCGCCACCGCACGCTGCCCGCGGCGCTCGCCGCGCCCGACCCGCTCGGGAACTTCTTCCGCCCGGTGAGCCGGGCGCTCTACTTCTGG
>JBBIHL010000413.1:0-3324 GCA_037447075.1 Candidatus Eiseniibacteriota bacterium
CGCGCCTCGCTGGAGCGGCGCCGCGCCCGCCTGGGGACGACGCCCTGGAGCGGCCGGAGGCGCCGCCGGCGGAGGTCCGGGCTCGCAGCGAGTCGCCGGCGCCGCGCACGGGCGCGGCATCGGCATGAGGTCGTTCCGGATCGGCGACGCGCAGGTGGGCGGCCCCGCCCTGGCCGTGATCGCGGGGCCGTGCGTGGTGGAGGACGAGGCGCTGGTCCTGCGGGTGGCCGAGCGCCTCAAGGCCCTGTGCGCGGCGCGCGGCCTCCCGCTCGTCTTCAAGTCCTCCTACCGCAAGGCCAACCGCTCGAGCGCACGCTCCTTCAGCGGGCTGCCCGCGGACCGGGCCCTGCGCGCGCTCGCCCGCGTGCGGCGCGAGGTGGGCGTGCCCGTGCTCACCGACGTGCACGCGGTGGAGGAGGTGGCGGCGGCCGCCGAGGCGTGCGACGCGCTGCAGGTGCCGGCCTTCCTCTCGCGCCAGACCGACCTGCTGCAGGCCTGCGCGCGTAGCCGGCGGGCGGTGAACGTCAAGAAGGGACAGTTCCTGGCCCCCGACGACATGGCCCGGGTGGTGGAGAAGCTCACCCTGGCCGGCGCGGAACGCATCCTGCTGACGGAGCGCGGCACCAGCTTCGGCTATCACGACCTGGTGGTGGACATGCGCTCGCTGGTGGTGATGCGGGAGCTGGGCTGGCCGGTGGTCTACGACGCCACCCACAGCCTCCAGAAGCCGGGAGGCGAGCAGAGCGGCGGCGAGCGGCGCTTCGCTTTCGCCCTGATGCGCGCGGCGGTGGCCTGCGGCGTGGACGTGCTGTTCTTCGAGACCCATCCGGAGCCCGAGCGCGCGCTCTCTGACGCCGCCACCCAGCTCCCGCTGGAGCAGGCCGGGGAATTCCTGGACCAGGCCCGGCGGGTGCGCGAGTGCCTCGCCCCCAGCGCGGTATGACCGGCCCGGTCCGCATCCTGTTCCTCGACGTGGACGGCACGCTGACCGACGGGACGATCGGCTGGGCTCGAGACGGGGACTCGCGCCAGTTCTACGTGCGCGACGGCATCGCGCTGGAGTGGGCGAGGGTTGCGGGCCTGCTGCCGGTGGTGATCTCGGGGCGGGCCTCCCCCGCGGTGGCGGGGCGGATGGACGACCTGCGGCTGGAGCACTACCTGGGAGTGAAGGACAAGGTGGCGCAGGCGCGCCAGGTGCTCGACCGCGAGCACGTGGGCTGGGACGCCTGCGCGATGATCGGGGACGACCTGCCCGACGTGCCGCTCCTCAAGCGCGTGGGCTGGCCCATCGCCGTGGCCGACGCCCAGCCCGAGGTCAAGGCGCTGTCGCGCACCGTCACGCGTGCCCCCGGGGGGCGCGGCGCGGTGCGCGAGGCGGTGGAGCTGATCCTGCGCCACAACGGCGCCTGGGACCAGGTGCTCCGGCGCTACGAGGCCCGATGAACGCGCCCCCCGCCCTGGATGCCCGCGCGCTGCTCGAGCGCGCCCGCCAGGTGGTGCGCCTGGAGGCGCAGGCCGTCGCGGGGCTGGCCGAGCGCCTGGACGAGGGCTTCGTGCGCGCGGTCGAGCTGCTGTCGGCCTGTCGCGGCAAGGTCATCGTCTCGGGCGTGGGCAAGTCGGGGCTGCTCGCCGCCAAGCTGGCCGCCACGCTCACCAGCACGGGGTCGCCGGCCGTGCACCTGCACCCGGCCGACGCCCTGCACGGCGACCTGGGCCTGTTCGTGGCGGGCGACGTGGCCCTGTTCATCTCGAAGAGCGGGGCCTCGGAGGAGCTGCTGGCCCTGCTGCCGTTCGTCGAGCGCCTGGGGCTGCCGCTGGTGGTGGTGGTCGCCGACCGGGGTTCCCCGCTGGCGCGCCGGGCGCAGGCGGTGATCGCCACGGGTCCCGCACGCGAGGCGTGCCCCATGGACCTCACGCCGACCACCAGCCTGACCCAGGCCCAGGTGGTGGGGGACTGCCTGGCCATCGCGCTGCTGGAGCGCCGCGGCTTCAGCCCCGAAGACTTCCGCTTCCTGCACCCGGGCGGCGTGATCGGGCGCGCCGCGTCGCGCCGGGTCGAGGAGCTCATGCACGGCGGCGGCGGAGTGCCGCGGGTGGCCGAGGCGGCGCCGCTGCGCGAGGTGGTCCTGGAGATCATGGACAAGCGCCTGGGCATCACCACGGTGGTGGACGCCGAGGGCCGGCTGGCGGGGGTGCTGACCGACGGGGACTTCAAGCGCATCCTGATGAAGCACCCCGACCCCTGGGGGCTCACCGCCGGCGAGGTGATGTCTCGCCAGCCGCGCACCATCGAGCCGGACGCGCTGGTGGCCGCCGCCGTCCGGCGCATGGAGGAGAACCCCGGAGGAGCGATCACCGCGCTGGTCGTGACCGACGCCGCCCGCCGGCCGATCGGCGTGCTCCATCTTCACGACTGCCTGCGCGCGGGTGCAGCGCGGGAGGCCGGCGCCTGACGGACGGCTGGCGCCCCCGCGGGCGCCGGTCCCCGGGGTCATGGTCAAGCGCGGCCTCCAGCCTCCCGATACCGTGGGCGGATGGAACCCTCCCGGTGCCGTTGGCATCCTCCCTGCTTGCCGGGGCACCCCGGCTTTGCTAGCGTGCGCTCAGGAGGTCTGCGGGCAGCCCCCGCAGCACGTTCGACGCCATGACGATGCGCCCCCACGCTTCGATCCGCGCGCGCTCCTGGCCCCGGGCGCCATGGTTGCTGGTGTGCGGGGCACTCCTGGTGTTCGGCTGCGAGCGGCGCGGCAGCATGGGCCCGGCCTCCCGGCCGGCGGAGCTGCCCGACCAGGAGGTGACGGATTTCACGATCAGCGAGACCGACCTGGGGCGGGTGGAGTGGAAGCTCTACGCCGACTACGCGGCCACCTTCGGGGCCCGCAACCTGGTCCAGGTCCGCGGGCTGCGGGTGGACTTCTACGACGACCACGGGAGGAAGTCCTCGGAGCTGCAGGCACGGGAGGGCGAGATGCACCAGATCACCCGGGACATGACGGCCCGGGGCAACGTGGTGGTCCAGACCACGAGCGGCGTGCGGATGCAGACCCAGAGCCTGCGCTTCCTGAACGCCCGGCAGCGGATCGTGACCGACGAGTTCGTGCGCGTGGAGCGGGGCGAAGACGTGCTCACCGGCTACGGGTTCGAGAGCGACCCGGGCTTGGAGCACTTCCAGTTCAAGCGCCAGGTCAAGGCCGAGGTGCGGTCGCGCCCGGCCAACCTGGCCGCGCCCGACGGGGGCGGGCGTTGAGCGCGGGTCTGGCCGCGGAGGGCCTGGTCCGCTATTACGGGAAATGGCGCGTGGTGAGCGACGTCAGCCTGTCGGAG
>JBBIHL010000414.1:0-903 GCA_037447075.1 Candidatus Eiseniibacteriota bacterium
CGTTCATGGTGCTGACGTTCGCGTACCCGCTCCCGGTCCAGCCCTTGATGACCTGCTCGGTCCACGTGTTGGTCGGATCGATCATGAGCTTGATGGTGGCCCCATCCGTCACGAAGAGAAGCCCTGCAGCCACTGGGAAGAGGAACGGGTTCCCGATCTGATTCCAGCCGGGGCGCCCGGAGGGGCCGCTGGCGAGCGTGATCGCGAAGGGTCCGGGTGGCGCAGGGAGGCCCACATCGGTCACCGTCGCTCCTCCGGCAGTGATCAGCCAGTAGCCTTCGCCCTCGGCCAGCTGCGTCAGCGCGCCCGACGCCGCCTCCTTGTAGGCGGAATCGGCCGCGGACCAGCGGCCGAGGCGCCAGCTTGCGATGTCTGCCGTCCCAAGTTCACTCAAGACGGCTGACACGCTGTTGTTGCTGGCGTTGACCGGGAAAGCAATCGAACTGTAGGTGCCGGCGGCCGTCGCGATCGAGACCGTCGCCAGGGAGGAGAAAGCACCCCCGACGAAGCCCGGCACAGCGTCACGCGTGGTGCTGGACACCCGGCCGAGACCTGGTGCCCCTTCCCCAACCACGGCGAAGTTCGTAGAACTCGATCTCCCCCCCCATGCCTGAACCCCGGGCGCGAGGGCGAAGTTGGTGCTGCTTTGCGCCCAGGCCTCGGCACCGCCGGCCAGCGCGATCGTCAAGGCCAGCCACCAGACCCTAGGCGCAAACCGTTCGGTTCGCATGGCTACCTCCGGATGACCATTCGTCAAGAGCCCAGCCGCAAGGGCCGTGGGCCCTCGTTCGGGCTGGCCTACTTGCGCGCCTGCTCGATGGTAGCCGGCACGGGGCCGGCGGCCGAAAAGACCGGTACCTCACTCTCGAAGGTGGTCGACCCGATCGCATCGGGGAAGAACTG
>JBBIHL010000414.1:919-1606 GCA_037447075.1 Candidatus Eiseniibacteriota bacterium
AAGCTCCCGTGAACGAAGATGTCTCCCCCCTGACACTGGTACACGACGTAGAAAGTTCTCGATCCGGCCGCGCTGACGGGCAGAACCCTCTCGACACGGAAGGTGCTCGCGAGGTAGTTGGCGTCGCCCCTCCCGGCAAGATAGTGATTGTAGAGGGACCCACCTGGCGGGAAGACGCTCGCGGTCTCCGAGATCCCGATCTGCGCCTGGTCGGTCTCGCCGCCCGCAGAGAAATCCATCTCCCAAGCGATGTTCGCCGTGACGATCGCGTACCCAGGCGCAGGGAACGTGACGGTAAGCGTGTCCAGATTGATGATCCCACAGCCCGGTCCCTGCCAGCCGAGCACCGTGCCGCGGCTCGTGGCGATCGACGGCATGAGCCCCGCCCTCATCGCGTAGCCCGTGCTCCCGAGCCGCTGCCGCGGCGTCATGGCCGGATCCGTCCCGACCCTTATCTCCAGAAAGAGGTCGGAGCCCGTGAACACCGCGGGTGAAAGCGTCGTCGTCGAGCCCAGGTCGACGCGGAACAGACCGTTGGCCACAGTCACACTAGGCTGCGTTTCGTTCCACACCTCTGTCCCCGCAGTCGCTGCGGTCCAGAGCGAGAACCGAATGCTGAAGGAACCGTTGAGCGGGGTTCCGGCCGCATCCGTAAGTCGCCCTTGGTAGGGAATGAAGGGGGGGGAT
>JBBIHL010000414.1:1741-3316 GCA_037447075.1 Candidatus Eiseniibacteriota bacterium
CCCTCGTGACATGTGCAGGGCGTGGGCGGCGGGGGAAACCCGGGAAGCGGCGACGGCGGCGGGGTGCCTCCCCCTCCTCCTCCGCCCCCTCCGCCCGCAGCCGCGGCGATGCCGCCCACCAGCACGGCGGCCCCGCCCCAGAACCACCACTGCGAGGTGATCGGCTTCTTGGCCGCCGGGGCCACCGGCACCACCGCCGCGGCCTTGGGCGGCGCGCCCGGCGGCGGGACGGCCCGCACCGTGTCGCGCTGCGCGGGCGGCGGCTGGGGAGGCGGCTGGCCCGCCTCGGCCTGGTATTCCTTCAGCGCCTGCTCGAAGACCGCCGTCTCGTCGGGCGGCACCCGGATGGGGTCCGGGCGCCAGTTGGGGTCCTGGCGCAGGATGGCCTTGAACATCTCCTTGCCCTGGACGGGGTAGCCCTTCTTCACGTAGGAACGCGCCAGGATCTCGCGCGCCTTGATGAGGTCCTCGCCCGCCAGCGCGCCGCGGTCCACCAGGTCGCGCAGCAGCCCGATGGCCTCGTCGAAGCGCGACTGCTCGTAGTACTCCTGGCCGCGCTGCACCGCCGGCTTCTGCGCCGCGGCCTGCGCCCGCAGCGCGCGAGGAAGCAGCGCGGGCGCCAGCAGGACGGCGAGCTGCGTGAGGAAGACCCCGGCGGCAACGAGGGATCGCCAGCCGGATCGCGCACCCTTCATCCAGCACCTCCTTGCTTGGCCATCGCCCCATCCATGGCGGCGGGCCGGGCGACTTCAGGGTGTGACGCCGATTGTGGGGACAGCCTCCGGGCCCCTTGATAACCGAAAAGGCGGACGCCGCCAAGTGCTAATCAGCGGGTCCGCCCGGAGGGCCGGCCGGCCGGCGGTCAGCGGGGGCGCATCTTGAAGCTCACCTCGGACTTCTGCCCCGGCTTGATCACCACGCTCTTGGCCTGCCCCTCCATCACGAAGCCTTCGCGGACCAGGCTCACGGCGTAGCTGCCGGGGGTGAGGTCGGTGAGGATGGCGGGCGCGGTCTTCCCGGTGTTGCGCCCGTCCAGGTAGATGTAGGCCCATCCACCCTCGCAGCCCACGGCCAGGCTCCCGGTCCGGCCTCGGGTGGCCTCCTCGAAGTCGTAGGCCAGGGCCCGGGTCTTGTTGGGTTCCACCACCACGTCCTTCCATTCCTTGGGCGCGAAGGCCGGATGGACGGCGCGCACGGTGTAGCGCCCGGGCTTGAGGTTGACGCGGGTGGAAACCTTGTTGGCGTCCACCTGCTTCTCGTCCACGAAGAAGGTGGCGTAGGGCGTGACCTTGATCTCGAGCGTGCCGTTCACGCCCGGGGCGGGCTGCAGCACGAAGCTCAGCGGCGTCTCCTTCCCCGCCGCCAGCTCGACCTCGCGCTCCTGCGGCAGGTAGCCGTCCTTTTCCACCCGCACGGTGTGGGCGCCCGGGGCCAGCTCCTCGAGCCGGGCGTTGGAGCGCCTGGCCTGGGTGATGCCGTCCACGATCACCTTGGCCTGGGCAGGGTCCGTGGTGAGGTTGAGCGTGGCGGTGGCGGGCGCGGCGATCTATATCGTCGCCATGATCGCGGGCATCA
>JBBIHL010000415.1:0-3056 GCA_037447075.1 Candidatus Eiseniibacteriota bacterium
CGCGGGCGCCGCGGCCTCCGCCGCGGAGGCGGTGGCGGCCAGGAGCCCGCCCAGGAGCAGGACGGTCGCCGCAGGGCGACCGGAACGCCCGGAAGACGATGCGCTACGAGTGCTTGCGTTCATTGCCGCTCCCTGTCTTGACGGCCGGGCCGCTCGCCGCCGCCGTGTTGAGGCTGTAGGCGGACGCGGTGAGCGCCGCCTGAGTGGAGTACGGCTTGTCGGCATGCGTGTTGGTCTCCAGGCGCAGGTTCGAGACCGTCACGATGCGCCGCATGTTCGCCAGCTCGGCGAGGAACGACCCCACCTGGTGGTAGTCGCCCACCACCTGGATGTCCACCGGCAGCGCCACGTAGTGCTCGGAGACCTGGAGCGCGTTGGGCTTGAAGAGCATGAACTGCACCCCCGACTGCTGGCCGGCCAGGGTGATCTTCCGCAGCAGGCCGGCCACCTCGTGGTCGCTCGGCAGCAGCTCCTGGGCCATGACCCAGCGCTCGTGGAGCTGCTCGTATTCGGCCTCGAAGCGCGGCAGGTCGGCCACCGACTGCCGCGCCCGCGCCAGCTCGGTGGACTTGCGCTCGAAGTCGGCCTTGAGGGCGGTGATCCGCTCCTGCTGCACCGGGTAGTTGATGGGCAGGAAGTGGGTGAAGAAAAAGATCCCCAGCACCGAGCCTCCCAGGAGCGCGCACAGCGCCCAGCGGAGGACCGCGGCGTTCTTCAGGTCGAGGCTGGCCATGTCCCCCTCCTAGTTGGCCCCGGGTTCGGAGTTGACCTGACAGGTCAGGCGGAAGCGCAGCACGTCCTTGCCCTCCATCTGGCCGCGCTCGGCGACGCTCAGCTGCACGTTCCCGAACGAGGGGGACCGCTCCAGCCGGCTCATGAAGTCCGACACGACCAGGGTGGAGAACGTCATCCCCTCCAGGCTGAGCTGGCCCGATCCGTCCTGGGAGGCCGCGGCCAGCCAGAGGTGGTCGGGCACGCACTTGGCCAGCTCGTCCATGAGCTTCACGCTCTGGGTGCGGCCCTGCTCCAGCTTGGCGATGACGCCCAGTCGGAGGTCCAGCTCGGCGCGCTCCCGGGCCAGCTGGTTGACCCGCTCGATCTGCGGGGCCAGCTCGCGGGACTGCGCTTCGACCTGCGCAATGGACTTCTGCAGCGAGGACGCGCGGCCGCTCTGGTGGAACACCGCCACCGCCACCACCAGGACCGACACGCCCAGGATCGCCGCCGGCATCGCCAGCTCGCCCGGGTTCACCGACAGCGAGGCGCTGCTCTTGCGGCGCGCCTTCTCCTCGCGCGGAAGCAGGTTGATGCGGATCATCGCTTGTCTCCCAGGCGGCGCAGGGAGAGCCCGATGCCCACCGTCAGGAACGGCGCCACCTTGTTCACGTCCTGCCCGGCGAAGAGCGACGGGTCGTAGCTGATTCGGGCCAGCGGGTTGGCGATTTCGGTGGGGACCGAGAAGCGACGGTGCAGGAAGTCGGTGATGCCGGGGGTGAGCGAGCCGCCCCCGCACAGCATGATGCGCGTGACCGCGCCGGCCTCGCCGGTGGTGCGCAGGTAGGCCTGCGCGCGCTCGAGCGCCGTGGCCAGCGGCTCGCACGCCTGCTCGACCACGGGCGCGACCTCCAGCTCCGCTCCGGCCTCACCGCGTACCGCGGCGGCCGCCTCGGACTGGCTCAAGTTGAAGCGGCGCTGCACCGCGTCCACGAACCCGTTGCCGCCCACCTGCAGGTCCTTGGTGAAGTAGGGGACGCCGCCCTGGACGATGTTGATGTTGGTGATCTCGGCGCCGACGTTGAGGATGGCGACGACCTCCTCGGGCTGGAAGTCGTAGTTGGCCTCGAGCGCGTTCTGGATGGCGAAGGAGTCCACGTCCACCACGATGGGCTCCAGGCCCGCCTCGCGGATGAGGTCGGCGAACGAGGTCACCATGTCCTTCTTGGCGGCCACCAGCAGGACCTGCATCTGCTTGGGGTCGGCCGCGGGCCCCAGGATGGCGAAGTCCAGCGAGACGTCGTTGATGTCGTAGGGGACGTGCTGCTCCGCCTCCCAGTAGATCGCCTGCTGGGCGTCCTCCTCGGAGAGGCGGTTCATCGTGATCTTCTTCACGATGACGGCGCGCCCCGACACCGCCGCCACCACGTTGCGCGCCACGATGCCGCGGCTCTCGAGCAGGTTGGAGACGGTGTCGGTGACCAGCTGCCGGTCCATGATCTCCCCGTCCACGATGGCCTCGGCCAGCGGGGCGGAGATCCCGTAGTTCACCAGGCGGTGGCCCCGGTTGGGCTGCGCTTCGAGCTCCACCGCCTTGACCGTGTGGCTCCCGATGTCCAGCCCCACGAGCGATTGCTTCTTCGTGAAGAACATTCCGGTCGCTCCTCAATCCGGCCGTGGGGGCCGGCTCTGCGCGCCCCGGGGGCCGCCGCCGTGGCGGGCCCGCGGGCGCGCGATTCGATCGGGATGAGGCCGACTCCCTCGGCCTGCCTCACTGGGTTTCGGAAACGCCCCCGCCGTTCTTTAGTGCTTTCTGCATCAGGGCCCGCCCGCCGGCGGGGTGGCCCGGACCAGCCGGACCCGGGGGGTGGGCAGGGGTCCCTGCCGCGGCCCGGCCTGGCCGGCCGCCCAGGCGGCCCGAATGCGGGCCATCTCCCGCTCGGCGATCCGGCGCAGGTAGGCGTTGCGGCTCTGCTCGGCCAGCTGCCGCCACAGCTCGTAGGCCACCCAGGCATCCCCCGAGCGCTGCCGCGCGAAGGCGGCGAACCGCAGCGCCTGGGGCGGGGCATCCGGCTGGCGGGCGGCCTGCTCGAAGAACTGCGCCGCGTCGGCCAGGCGCCGGCCGCCGGGCCGCACGTAGTAGAGGAAGCCCATCTCGAAGGCGAGCCAGCCGCTGCGCGGGTTCTCCTCCAGGCCCTTGAGCATGAGGCGCTCGGCGGCCGGGAAGTCCCGGCCCTCCTGGGCCAGGGAGAAGGCGCCGAACACGTAGGCCGGCAGGAAGCGGGGGGCCAGCGTGGTGAGCACGTCGTAGATGTGGGCCATCCGGTCGAAGCGGTTGTTCG
>JBBIHL010000415.1:3076-3306 GCA_037447075.1 Candidatus Eiseniibacteriota bacterium
GTGCTCGCCGTAGTACTGCACCGCCCGGATCCACGCCAGGTCGGCCATGGTCTCGGCATGGCCCAGCGCCAGCGGGCGCAGCCACTCGCCCGAGGGGAAGTAGGACAGCTCCTCGAGCGGCCGGGGATGGGGGAGCGTCCGGTAGGCGTGCTCGCCCACCCGTACCGCGGCGCCGCCCAGCATCAGCGCCGCGATGCCGGCCAGCGCCAGCCGGCGCGCGGGCGCGGCGT
>JBBIHL010000416.1:0-3302 GCA_037447075.1 Candidatus Eiseniibacteriota bacterium
GCCGTGGGCGTCGGCTGCGCGCCGCAGGATCTTCAGCCCCTCCTCGCCCAGTCCCTGGAAGGAGTAGGGCGAGGTGCGGGGCTTGTAGGCCCCGCCGCGCATCACGGTGGCGCCGGCCTTGGCCACGGCCCGCGCGATGGTGAACGCCTGCTCCTCCCCCTCCACCGAGCACGGGCCCGCCATCAGGGCGAGGCGCTTGCTGCCGATCGCCGCCCGGCCCACGGTGATGACCGTGTCCTCGGGGTGGAACACCCGGCTCGCCAGCTTGAACGGCACCGGGATGCGCTCGACCTTCTCCACCCCCGCCCAGCCGCGCACCGCGTCCCAGTCCACCGGCGCGCCGTCGCCCACCGCCCCCAGGCGCACCTGGCCTCCGTAGAGGTGGCGGTGCACGGAGAGCCCCAGCAGCCGCAGGCGCGTGGCGACGTCGGTGACCACGCCCTCGTTCACGCCGGGCTTGAGCAGGACGAGCATGTCGGGCTTCGCCTCCCGCAAGCACGAAGGCCCACGCCGCTACGGCATGGGCCCGGGACCGCCAGCGCCAGGGTGGACTCAACGCCCGTGCGCGGGTCCCGGGCCACGCCAGGCGTAGCCGCGATACCCGCGCCGGATGCCGTGCGTCGAGTCCATGGTGGCAGCACCTCTGGAATGCGCAGGACGTTAGCACCCCGGCGCGGCAAGCGTCAATGAAGCGGCCGCGAGGGGGCTGAAGACGCGGCCGCGCCCCGCCCGGCCGGACGAGGGGTTACTCCCTTGTTCGCCCCGGCGCCCGTGGCTAGAATCCGCCCGTCTCCTGCCTTGAGCCTCCTGGGAGCCCCGATGAACCGGTTCGTGGAAGCCGACCGCTCTTCCAACCGCGAGAATCGGCTGGTGGCGGAGCTGCGGTTCATCCGCGAGCTGTGCGAGGTCGTGGCCTCGAGCACCGAGCTGCGTCCGATCCTGGATTGGGTGGTCCAGGCCACCACCCGGATGCTGTCGGCCGACGAGGTGACGGTGCGCCTGCGCGGCCCCGACAGCGACCTCTCGATCACCAAGAGCTTCGTCAGCCGCAAGCCCGAGCCCGGGTCCTGGCCGCGGGTGGTGTCCATGTCGGTCATGGGCTACCTGGACAAGGAGGGGCAGCCGCTCGCCACGCCCGACCTGCTGGCCGATCCGCGCTTCGCCGGGCTCAAGGGCGTGGAGTGCCGCGTGCGCGCGCTGCTGGCCGTCCCGCTGCGCGTCGAGAGCCGCACGACCGGCCTGCTCGCCGTCAGCATGACTCAGCCGGGGCGCACGTGGACGCCGGACGAGGAGCAGCTCTTGAGCATCGTGGCGGGCAACTCCGCCGGGGTGATCGAGCGGGCGCGCTACCGCGCGGAGGCCCTGGAGCGCCAGCGCCTCGAGGCCGAGAACCGCCTGATGGAGCGCGAGCTGGAGCTGGCCTGGGAGATCCAGCGGGGGCTGATCCCGGCCGCGCCGCTGTGTGCCGGTCCGTGGCAGATGGTGGGGCGCGTGGCGCCGGCCCGGCCGGTGGGCGGGGACTACTTCGACTACTGCAACTTGAGCGCCATGCGCTTCGGGGTGGCGATCGCCGACGTCGCCGGCAAGGGTGTCCCCGCGGCGCTGCTGGGCTCCACGGTCCACGCCTACCTGCGCGCCTATTGCGACGGGCGGCGGTCGCTCACGGAAGCCATCGCCGAGGTCAACCGCCGCCTGATCGCCGACGCCACTCCCGGGCGCTTCGTCACCACCTTCCACGCGGAGGCCGACGTGAGGCGGGGCCTGCTGCGGTTCGTGAACGCCGGGCACAACTACCCGCTGGTGCGCCGGCAGGACGGATCGCTCGAGGCGCTGGTCGAGGGCGGGCCGCCGCTCGGCGTCCTGCCCGACATCGCCTACGCGGAGGGCGAGGTGCCGTTCACGCCGGGCGACGCCCTGCTGCTCTACAGCGACGGCGTCTCCGAGGCCAGGAACGTCCTGAAGGAGGAGTTCGGCGAGGAGCGCGTGCGCGCGCTTTGGCAGGGCTGCGCCGGCCTGGGGGCGGCGGAGGCGGTGGAGCGCCTGATGGCCCGCGTGGCCGAGTTCCGCGGAGCCGAGCCCCCGAGCGACGACGTCACGGTGGTGGTGGTGGCGCCCGGGCCGGGAGGCTGACGCCCGCCGGCGCCGCCCGGCTCCTACTTCTCCCCTCCCCGCAGCGCGCGCTGCCGGAGCCACGCGTTCACCAGGACCAGGGCCACCATGCTCTCGGCCACCGGCACCACCCGCGGGCAGATGCACGGGTCGTGTCGCCCGCCGATCTCGACGGTCGTGGTGCCGCCCTCCCGGGTGGCCGCGGTCTGGGGCTTGCCGATGGACGTGGCCGGCCGCACCGCGACCCGCGCCACGATGTCGGCGCCGTTGGAGATGCCGCCCGAGATGCCGCCGGCGTGGTTGGTGGCGTAGCGCCGCCCGTCGAAGACGTCGTTGGCTTGCGAGCCGCGCAGCGCGCACAGCGCGAAGCCGTCGCCGATCTCGACGCCCTTGGTGGCGGGGATCGAGAGCAGGGCGGCGCCGAGCGCGGCGTCGAGCTTCTCCATGGTGGGGTCGCCCCAGCCGGCCGGCACCCCGCGCGCCACCACCTCGACCACCCCGCCCACCGAGTCCTTGTCGTCGCGGGCCGCGGAGATCGCGGCCGCCATGCGCTCCGCCGCCGCGGCGTCCGGGCAGCGCACCGGGTTCCGCTCGACCTCGTCCCAGTCGCGCCGCTCGGCCCGGATGTCCGCCACCTGGACGGTGCCGCCCACCAGGCTCACCCCCACCGAGGCCAGCGCCTGCTTGGCCAGCGCCCCGGCCGCCACCCGCCCCACCGTCTCCCGCCCCGACGAGCGCCCGCCGCCGCGGTGGTCGCGCACGCCGTACTTGGCGAAGTAGGCGTAGTCGGCGTGACCCGGCCGGAAGACGTCCTTCAAGGGCCCGTAGTCCCTGGGGCGGGCGTCGGTGTTGCGCACCACCATGGCGATCGGGGTCCCCAGGGTCAGGTCCTCGAAGACGCCGGAGAGGATCTCCACCTGGTCGCCCTCCTGGCGCTGGCTGGTGAGCGCGCTCTGCCCCGGGCGGCGGCGGTCCAGCTCGCGCTGGACGTCCGCCGTGGTGACCCGGATGCCGGGCGGCATGCCGTCCACCACCACCCCCACGGCGGGACCGTGGGACTCGCCGAAGGTGGTGACCACGAACAGGCGGCCGAAGGACGAGGACACGAGCCGCTTCCCGCGAGCCCCCGGCCTAGCCCCGCCGCCGGGCGCCGCCCCCGCCGCGCGCCGCCGGGCGAACCTGGGCGGCCGCCG
>JBBIHL010000417.1:0-3302 GCA_037447075.1 Candidatus Eiseniibacteriota bacterium
CCGCGTCCTGCTGGCGGGCAGCGCGCGCACCCCGATCGGCAACTTCGGCGGCGCCCTGGCGTCCTCGAGCGCCGCGGAGCTGGGCCGCGTCGCCGCGCGCGCGGCGCTGGAGCGGGCGCGAGTCGAGCCCGCCCGCGTGCGGGAGGTGGTCTTCGGCCACGCGCGCCAGGCCGGGAACGGGCCCAACTTGGCGCGTCAGGTGGCCTGGCGCGCGGGCGTGCCCCTGGAGGTCCCCGCCTACACCCTCAACAAGGCGTGCGCCTCGGGCCTGCAGGCGGTGGTGAGCGCAGCCCAGAGCGTCCTGCTGGGCGACGCCGACGTGGTCCTGGCGGGCGGGACCGAGCACATGTCGTCCATCCCGTTCCTGGCCCTGGAGGCGCGGTGGGGGAAGAAGCTGGGCGACGCGCCGCTGGTGGACGCGATGTACCGGGACGGCTACCTGTGCCCGCTGTGCGACCAGCTCATGGGGGAGACCAGCGAGACCCTGGCGGCGGAGTACCGCATCCCGCGCGAGGAGCAGGACCGCTACGCCCTGGAGAGCAACCTGCGCGTGGCGCGCGCCTGGGACGAGGGACGCTTCGCGGGCGAGGTGGTGCCGGTCGAGGTGGGCGCCGGCAAGAGTGCCGCGCGCGTCGAGCGCGACGAGCACTACCGGGCCGACGCCTCGCTCGAGGCCATGGCCGCCTTGAAGCCGGTGTTCCGCGAGGACGGCAGCATCACCGCGGGGAACGACTCGGCGATCACCGACGGCGCCGCCGCGGTGGTCGTCCTGGAGGAGAAGGCGGCGGCGGCGCTGGGGGTGGAGCCCGAAGCCGCCCTGCTCGGCTACGTGTCGGTGGGCGTGGACCCGGCCCGCATGGGGATGGGCCCCGTGCCCGCGGTGCGGCGGCTGCTCGACACGCATAGGCTGCGGCTCGACCAGGTGGACGTGGTGGAGCTCAACGAGGCGTTCGCCTCCCAGGTGCTGGCCTGCGACCGCGAGCTGCGCTTCGACCGGGCGCGCCTGAACCCGAACGGCGGCGCCATCGCGCTGGGGCACCCCACCGGCTGCAGCGGTGCCCGCATCCTGGTCACGCTGCTGCACGAGCTGCGCCGCCGCCGGGGGCGCTACGGCATCGCCACCCTGTGCGTCTCGGGCGGGCAGGGGATGGCGGTGCTGGTGGAGAGGGTGTAGGGGGCGAGGGATCAGCCCCCGTTGCCTGGTGTGACGCGAGACTCGATTCGCTGCCGAAGCAGTCGGATCAGTTCAACACCACCATCTTCCTCACCGCTTTGGCGCCGCCTGCCTCGAGACGGCAGAAATAAAACCCTTGGGGCCAGCCCGCCGTGCGGACCGGCACGTCGTGGACGCCCGCAGGACGCAGCTCCCGTTTCAGGAGCGACGCGATTCGCCGCCCCTGCACGTCGAACACGCCCAGGTTCACCGCGCCAGCCGATGGGAGGGTGAAGCGGATCACGGCACTCGAGTGCACAGGATTCGGGGCGATCGAGGCGACGGAGAGCTTTGTGGGGGTCGGGCCGGGGTCGTCACCGGGACCGAGGACCCTGGGGAAGGCCGCCAGTGTCGCGACGGGCAGGCTGCCGGCGGTCCTGAAGCGGCCCCCCGCGTAGAGTGTTGCCCCGTAAGAAGCGAGCGACCAGACCACGCCCGCCTCAACGGGATAGTCGCTGGTCGGGCTGCCAAAGGCGGGATTCCAGTCCAGGACACGACCGGTCTCGGCATCGAGCGCGGCGAGGCCCCCGCGCGGCAGGCCGCCGATGCTGTCCAACGTCCCGCCGACGTAGAGAGTCCCGCCCATCAGCTCCAAGTCGTAGATGCGCGAGAGATTCGGGTTGACATTCACGGCGTCCGCCACCCAGTCCTTCACGGCCCCGGTCGCTGCGTCCAGCGCTGCGAGGCACTTCCTCGGCAGCCCGCCAATGCTCTTGAAGCCTCCACCGACGAATACCGTGTTGCCCTTCAGGGCAACGGTGTGAACATACCACTGCGGGTCTGGGTTCCAGTCTCTAAGGGCGCCCGTTGCGACGTCGACGGCGGCGACGTATTTCCGCGGTGTGCCACCCACTGACCAGAAACTCCCACCTAGGTAGACCGTAGTCTCCGCTACCGCGATGCCAAAGACATAGCGATCGGGTCTCGGATCCCAACTGGTCAGCTCACCGCTCGCGAGGTCGAACGAGGCCACGTAGTTGCGAGGCACACCGTTGATCGTGGTGAAGTAACCCCCGGCGAAGAGCCTTCCTCCCGCGGCCTCCACCGTGAAGACGGATTCGTTGGTATCGGCAGTCCAGTCCAGGGCCCCGCCGGTGATCGGGTCCAGGGCGGCCAGCCCCCAGCGCTCCTGGTCGCCGATCCGGGAAAAGCTCCCGCCGACGTAGACCTTCCCGTCCGCGACCGCCACGCCGTAGGTGATCACGCCGTTCGGGTTCGGGTCCCACTCCGTGGGCTCGCCCGTCGTCGCGTCGAGCGCCGCCAAGCCCTGGCGCCTCTGCCACCGGCCCAACGTGACGAATCGCCCGGCAGCGTAGAGAACGTCCCCACTGATTGCCAGAGCCTCGGGCACAGCATAGGCGCCCCCAGCCCTCGGATTCCATGGGGTCGCCGCGGCGGTCCTGCGGTCCACCTCGGCAATCCAGTAGCGTTCCTGCCCCCCGATGGACCAGAACGACCCGCCCACGTAAAGCGTGCGGTCCGCGAGCGCGAGCGACGTGATGTAGAGCGAGTAGTCCGGCACGCGCGGCCCCGGCTGGGGGTCCCAGGCGGTGGGCACGCCCGTCGCCAGGTCCACCTCGGCCAGTCCGCCTCGGTCCTGACCCCCGATGATGGAGAAATGCCCGGCCACGTACATGGTGCTGTCCCCCGGCACCACCTCGCTGACGTAGGGAGCCCCGTCGTAGCGATTGCAGTTGCAGTTGGTCGCCGAAGGATCCCAGGGGGTCGGCTGGCCGGTGCGCGCGTCCACGGCAGCGACGTTCCGGCGCGGCTGGCTGCCGACGGCCACAAACACGCCGCCCAGGTACACGACATCACCCACCCGGGCCAGCGCTCGGACCGAGGCCGGGTAGCCGCCGATCTCCACATTCGGGTTCCAAGCGACGGCGAGGCCGGTCTCGAGGTTCACCTCGGCCAGGCTGTTGCGCGCCTGCCCCCCGATGCGGGTGAAGTCTCCGCCCACGTAGAGGGTGGAGTCCGCCAGCAGCAGGGCCCGCACCGGCCCGTCGGCGGAGGGATCCCAGTCCGTGGCGTAGCCCGTCACGGCGTCCAGCGCCAGGCCCATTTCGCGCTCGGTCGACAGGTGGTC
>JBBIHL010000418.1:0-3285 GCA_037447075.1 Candidatus Eiseniibacteriota bacterium
CTGGCCACGTCCACCGCGAGCACGTGGTCCACGCCCTCGGCGCGCGCCACGCTGACGGGGAGATGGCTCGCGCTCCCGCCGTCGGCCAGCAGGCGAGTCCCCTGCCGCACCGGCGCGAAGAACACCGGGATGCTCAACGTGGCGCGCACCGCCTGGGCCAGGTTGCCGCCGCGCAGCACCACCGGAAAGCTGGTCTGCAGGTCGGTCGCGACCAGGCGCAGCGGCGTGGGCAGGCGGTCGAAGTCGCCCTGGCAGCGCGCCCCGGCCTCGAGGAACGCCCGGGCGAGCGAGGTGTTCAGGTAGGAATCGTCCAGCAGGGCCCGGGGCAGATGCAGCCCGCGCCTGCCACCCTCCAGCCGCAGCCACGGGCGGGGCACGACGGCGCCGCGCCATTCGCCGGCGTCGAGGCGCGCGTCGAGCACCGCTCCCCAGTCGGTGGCGGCGACCCGCTGCTCGATGCGAGCCGCCGGCAGCCCGCTCGCGTAGAGCGCCCCCACCAGGCCGCCCATGCTGGTGCCCACGATCAGGTCCGGGCGCAGCCCTTCCTCCTCCACAGCGCGGAGCACGCCGATGTGGGCGAAGCCCCGAGCCGCTCCGCCGGAGAGCACCAGCGCCCAGCGCGGCGGGCGGCCCCCAATGGAATCGGCGGACGTGAGCGCGCCCGCCGACGCCCCCGACGGGCCGACCCCGAAGGCGCAGGCCACGGCCAGCGCCCTTGCGAATGGGATGCACCGGATGGTCATGAGTGGCGGACGAGTCGGCGGCCGGGCCATTGGAACCACGCAGCAGGAATGAGGGGCGAGCACCATCGCGTACGCACAACAGGCGGTCTCCGGGTGAATGGGACCTACGGGAGATCGTTGCCGAGGCGAGCCTAACCCGTGAAGAGCACCCCAGGCCAGAATGGGATGGCCTTGCTGGGACGCTCCAGCGAGGACCTGGGTTGCAGGGCGAGACTGAACCGGAGAGGGTTGGCGCTCCCGCAGCACTACGCCCCGCGTCGCGAGCGAGCGTCTCCCATGCCGCAGGCGAACGGCGTCCCGACCTGGACTTGTCGCCCGCCCGCTGGCCGCACCCAGGAGATCGCTCCCTCCCACCTCATCCCGCTGGCCCTCCTTACCCTGGCGAAGCAGGAGGGCCACGGGACGAACCAGCACCTCTCGTCTTGTCAACCTCCTCGGGTCAGCGCTGACTGCCAGCCAGTACGGGAATACGAGAGCACCCTGATTGCCGGCATGGACGAGGCAGGAATGCCTAGCCGGTTCACCGGTCACGCGACAGCAGCCGTCCTGACAACTTGTCGCGGGGAAGACCGGGTTGGCAGGTTTCCGCCGGGAGTCCGGAAGGGTGGGACTCTCGCTGGCCCTAGAGGGAGCGAGCAATGCGCCAAGGGCTCTCCCGCGGGCGCTCAGCCAATGCTTGAAGCCCGAGCCCGTTTGGCATAGGGCATGCGACTCGCCCGTTTGTCTTCGAGTCGCAGGCCAAGCGGGAGTCGCGACGCCCTGGCACACCGAATGACGGGAGCCGCCCCCCGGGGCGTGAGGCGATCGCTGCACGTGCCTCGCTGTCGAGCTGATGCTCCTTGCCCATCCGATCGGCTCAACGAGTCGTTTCCCCGGAGCTGGCCGAGCTGCAGTTCCCTGCCCACAGGCTGCAACCGCCTCTCGATCCACGTGTACCGGCGACTCCATGCGCGAGCCACTCTCGTCACCCCCGACCTTGGAGGTCCCCATGAACCGCACCCGGATGTTTCTCGTCGCTCTCGCCGGGGGCATGCTGCTCACCACTGCCGCAGCCCTGGCCGGAAACAACGCCGGCGGCACGGCTCGCTTGAGCTGGGACGAGTTCGTGA
Source organism: Candidatus Eiseniibacteriota bacterium (assembly GCA_037447075.1). Taxonomy (GTDB): domain Bacteria; phylum Eisenbacteria; class RBG-16-71-46; order RBG-16-71-46; family RBG-16-71-46; genus JBBIHL01. The sequence continues at coordinate 1,853 of JBBIHL010000418.1, forward strand.
CCGTGACGAACCTGGACGCCCTGCCCGCCAATCCGGCGCCGCTCTATCTCCTGCTGAACGGCGCCCCTGATGTGCGATCCCTGGCCGTGGACCTCCGCTGGTCTCCGAACGACCGGTTCGGGCCCGGCTATCACGTCGAAGCCATACCTGCCGGACATGCCGGCTGCGGCGTCGCGAACGCCACGAATCCGGGCGGGGCCTTCGATGGTGACACGACCTACACGTGGACTACTCGGCGCGCTCGTGCGTCCTCTACAGCGTCGGCAGAATCTCCGGCGACACGGCGAGCTTCTGCCTCATCTCGGTCAGGACGAAGGACTCCAACGGCGCGATCGACGACCTCGAGATCGCGGGGAATGCCACGGTCTTCGGCGGCGTTCGCAGCGGCTGCCCAGTGATTGCCGAGGATGTCTTCCCCCGCGCGGCGGTCGCCGGGCAAGCGAACACTCTGACCGTGCGGGGTCGCAACTTCAGCCCGGCGAGTTGGGTCACGCTCGTCAACAACGGTGTCGCCGTGGCGGCTTCGTCAGTCACGATCCAGGATCAGGGAACCGCGACGGCGAGCATCGAAGTGCCTGCAGACATGACCGGCGCCGCCTCTCTCATCGTCGGGACGGCCGAGAACGCGGATACGCTCGCCGACGAACTGACGATTCCCGACAGGTTGAACACCTACCATCCGCAACGGATCGTGGCCTGGTTCGCCCCCTCTGTCGTCAGGATGCCCAACGGCGCGACGTCCGCATCCGTAGAGAGCGCTTTGTACGCGGATCCCCGTGTCAAGCAACTCCTCCAACAGGCTGGCATAGTGCATCTGCGGATGCTCACGCCATCCGCCACCGTCGCCAATCTCGCGGGGCTCGATGCTTCGCAGCTGGACATGTACGTCTGCGAGCTTGCCGACACGAACGTGGCCAGTGCCGTCGCCCAGCTGCGGGCCGACACCGTCAGCGTTCGGTACGCCGGACCGGACTGGGCCGTGCACGGCTCTCTCGTGCCGAACGACGCAAACTTCGGCAGGCAGTGGTGGCTGCGCAACACCGGGCAATTCGGTGGGGCGCCAGGCGCCGACCTGCACGTGATTGGGGCGTGGGACCAGACGACGGGTGGGCCAGCGGTGGACGTCGCCGTACTCGACACCGGCTGTGATCCCTTGCACCCCGACCTCGCTGGCCGAGTAGTCATGGCGTACAATGCCTTGGTGGGGTGTTCGCCGCTCGTCTGGCCTGACTGTCCGCCGCCCTACGATGACCATGCGGGCTCCCACGGGACCTCCGTGGCGGGCATGATCGCGGCCCTAGGCAACGGCGGGGGTAACGTCGCGGGCGTGGACTGGACCGCGCGGATCGTGGCCGTCAAGGTTCTGGACTCGACGGGAGTAGAGCAGGTTTCACAACCTCCTGAGCACGATCATCGCGCAGGCGAGGTGGAAG
>JBBIHL010000419.1:0-3278 GCA_037447075.1 Candidatus Eiseniibacteriota bacterium
CCAGTTCTGGCAGAGCGGCGCGAGCAGCGCGCCCAGCGCGGCGTCCGCCGCGTCCCAGAGCGTCGCGGCCGCAGGCGAGTAGCGCAGCGGCCCCAGCACCCGGTGCAGCGAGTTGCGCGGCAGCAGCCCGTAGCGGCGCACCTCGAGCAGGGCCAGCCGGGCGTCCCGCGCCAGGGCCTCGATCTCGCCCCGCGTGTAGCGGTAGGCGTGGTGGTGCTTGCCCGGGCTGCGGCGCGCCAGCCAGTCGATCGCGCTGGTGCGGTTGGGGAAGTGGTAGCAGACGAACACGCCCCCCGTGGCCAGCACCCGCGCGATCTCCCGCAGGCTGGCGCGCTCGTCGCCGCCGGTCTCCCGCACGTGCTCCAGGACGCCCACCGAGGCGACGGCGTGGAAGGCGCCGTCCGGGAACGGGAGCCGCACCGGGTCGGACGCGCTGCCCTGGACGAAGCGGTAGCCCGGGTCGCCCAGCCACGGCTCGAAGCCGAAGCCCTCCAGGGAGAAACCCGTGACGCGATAGCCCGCGCGCGAGAGGAAGTAGGAGAAATGCCCGTTGCCCGCGCCCCAGTCCAGCACCGCGGCGCCGGCCGGGACCCGGCGGCGGAAGAGCCGGTAGAGCCGCAGGTACTGGTGCGCGCCGGCCCGGCTGTGGAACTGCTCCAGCGGATAGCGCGCGTCGCGCCGCACCAGCTCCACCAGCTCGGCGAGGATCTGGGCGTCGCTCGCGGGGGCAGGCGGTCGCGGTGGGATTGGCTCCGGAAGGGCCATGGCTCGCCTACTCCAGCTGCTTGTGGAAGCGCCTCACGCTGAAGGTCACGAACAGCACCGAGAAGGCGAGCAGCGCCAGGCTCTGCGGCCACAGCTCCACGAGGCCCACGCCCTTCAGCACTACGCCGCGCATGAACTGCAGGAAGTAGGTGAGCGGCAGGACGAGGCCGATCTGGTTGGCCACCAGCGGCATGGCCTCGCGCGGGAACATGAAGCCGGAGAGCAGCACGTTGGGCAGGAGCAGGAGGAACGACGACTGGATGGCGGCTGCCTGGGTGCGGGCGAGGGTCGAGATGAAGAGCCCCAGCGCCAGGCTGGCCACGATGAAGAGGAACGAGACGCCGTAGATCAGCAGGATGCTCCCCCGGATGGGCACCCGGAACAGGAGGTGCCCCACCATCAGCACCGCGGTCATCTGCACGTAGCCCACCAGGACGTAGGGGGCGATCTTGCCCACCATGATCTCGGTGCGGGTGAGGGGGGTGACGATGAGCTGCTCCAGGGTGCCCTGCTCGCGCTCGCGCACCACCGAGATGGCGGTGATGATGATGAGCATGTTGGAGAGCAGCATCCCGATGATGCCGGGCACGATGAACAGCGAGCTCTTGAGCGCGGGGTTGTAGAGCGGCCGCACCCGCACGTCCACCAGCGGCTGGTCGCCGGTGATGCGCCCCGCGGAGAGCGCGCCGAGCAACTCCAGGTTCTGCCGCTGCCCGACCAGCTGGGCGGCGGCGATCGCGCTCTGGGAGGCGCTGGGGTCGGTGGCGTCCACCAGCACCTGGACCTGCGTGGGCCGGGCGCGCTTCAGGTCGCGGGCGTAGCTCTCGGGGATGATCACCGCGGCCCGCGCCCGGCCGCCGTTCACCTGCGCCAGCGCCTGCTCGTAGGAACCAGCCGCGCGGGCCACCCGGAAATTGCCGGTGGCGTCGAGGCGCTGGACGAAGGCCCGGCTCTCCTGGGTGCGGCTCTGGTCGAAGACGGCGGTGGGCAGGTTGCGCACGTCCTGGCGGATGGCGTAGCCGAAGATCAGCAGCTGCATCACCGGCACCACCAGCATGAGCCGCAGGGTGGCGCGGTCGCGCCGCATCTGGATGAACTCCTTGCCGAAGATGGCGCGCAGCCGCCCGCGGTTCACGACTCCTTCTCCTGCAGCGCCACGAAGATGTCCTCCAGCGAGTAGCCCGCCCCGAAGGCGGCCTTGACCTGGGCCGGCGTCCCGATGGCGATCAGCTTGCCGCGCGAGAGGAACGCCAACCGCTCGAAGCGCTCGGCCTCGTCCATGTAGTGGGTGGTGACGATCATGGTGGTGCCCTGGTCGGCCAGCTCGCGGATGATCTGCCAGAACAGCCGGCGCGCGGCGGGGTCCACGCCGGCGGTGGGCTCGTCCAGGAACAGGATCGTCGGGCGGTGCAGCAGCGAGCACCCCAGCGCCAGGCGCTGGCGGAAGCCGCCCGAGAGCGTGGCGGCCAGCTGGCGGGAGGTGCCGGTGAGCCGCATGGCTTGCGTGGCCCAGGCAATGCGCTCGCGCAGCTCCGCGTTCCCCACGCCGTAGACGCCGCCGTAGAATCGCAGGTTCTCCTCCACCGTGAGGTCGCGGTAGAGCCCGAACGCCTGCGACATGTAGCCGATGCGCGGCTTCACCTGGTCGGGCTCGGCCACCACGTCCACCCCCGCCACCTGCGCGCCGCCCTCGGTGGGGGCGAGCAGGCCGCACAGCATGCGGATCGTGGTCGTCTTCCCCGAGCCGTTGGGCCCCAGGATGCCGAAGATCTCGCGCGGCTGGATGTCGAAGCTCACGCCGTCCACCGCGGTGAGCGGGCCGAAGCGCTTGACCAGCCCGCGCAGGGACACGACCGGGGCTTGATCCGCCACGGGCTACCCCCCGCCGGCCTGGATGTGGGCGTCCGCCGGCAGGCCGGCCTTGAGCACCCCGCCGGTGGGGGCCAGCACCACCTTCACGCCGAAGACCAGGTTGGCCTGCTCCTCCTCGGTGAGCGCGGCGCGCGGCGTGAATTCGGCGCGGGTGGCGATCTCGGCCACGCGGCCGCGGAACACGCCCCGCGCCCCGAGCGTGTGCACCTCCACCGGCGCTCCCAGCCGGACCCGCCCGATCCGGGGCGCCGCGATGTAGACGCGCATCCACAGGCTGTCGGGGTTGCCCAGCGTCACCACCGGCAGGTTGGGCTGGACCAGCTCGCCCACCTCGAAGTTCTTGAGCAGCACCACGCCGCTCACCGGGGCCACCAGCACCAGCTCGCGCAGGCGGCTGCGGGCGACCTCCAGCTGGGCCGCCGCCGCGCGGGCCGCCTTCCGGGCGGCCTCCACCTGCTCGCGGCGGTAGCCCTCCTCGAGCAGCCGCAGCTGCTCCTGGGCGGTGCGCCAGCGGGCGGCGGCCGCGTCGCGGTTCGCCACGGCGCGGTCCAGGTCGGCCTGCGAGACCACGCGCAGGGTGAAGAGCGACTCGGCGCGCGCCGCCTCGGCCTGGGTGAGCTTCCAGCTGCTCTGGGCGGCCT
>JBBIHL010000420.1:0-3273 GCA_037447075.1 Candidatus Eiseniibacteriota bacterium
GAGAGGAGGTCGGTGTCGAGGCCGTTCTGGTGCAGGATGGTGCGCAGGAGGCCGAGGCCGTGATCCTGCCACTGCTCGTGCGGCCCGGCGGGGTTCACCAGGTCGCCGAGGTCGCCCAGGTCAATCCATACGATCTTCGCTTTTTTCTTCGTCCACGGCCAGACCATCGCCAATCGTCTCCCCTTCACCGGATTGCAACCGAAAACTGTGCGAACCTACAAAGGCTGCCGGCCCGCGTAACCGGCGTCGAGGTCGTGCCAGTGTGTGACGCGAGCCTCGTCGTAGCGCCAGCACAGGTACACGTCGCGGCCCTCACGTCGCGCAGGGAAGTCCACCAGTCCCAGGTTGAGGTCTTTGACCTCGACGCCCAGGCTCTCGATGGCCTTGACGCCGCGCTGGATCGTCTCGAAGTGCCTGAGCATGTCGCCGGCTTTTTTGCTGCCGCCGTTGCCGATGGCCTTCTCCAGCACGGGCCACAGCTCCGGCTGGGCGTCCACAATCTGCTGGCGCGCGGACAAAATCTCGCGCATCAGCGGGCGAAGCTGATCCAACATCGCGTTGGCTTCTTCGGGGGTGAAGTAGCGGAACGCCATGCCTTAAAAGACCTGACAGGTCGTGGATGACCTGTCAGTGTGAATGCGTGATGGACTAACCGCACCCGCTGCCGCAACCCCCTCCGGCTGCCGGAGCGGCCTGGCCGGCGGTGCGGAACGAGTGCCCGCAGCCGCAGGTGGCGACGGCGTTGGGGTTGTCAATGCGGAAGCCGCCGCCCATCAGGTTGTCAATGTAATCAATCGTCGCGCCGCCCAGGTACATCATCGAGGTCGGATCAATGAATACCTTCACGCCTTCCTGCTCGAGGACGGTGTCGAACTCGCTCGGCTCTTTCTCAATCGCCATGCCGTACTGCATGCCGGAACAGCCGCCGCCGGAGACGAACACGCGCAGGCCGTGCTCGGTGAGCTTGCGCTCGGCCAGGGATTCTACAACTTCCTGCCACCGTTGGGCGGAGAGGTTTCGGTTCAGGTCGTGCCACAGCCGGTCCCGCACCAGGTCCTCGAGGCGCTCCCGCGCGCGCCGCCGCCGCTTCACCTGCAGGTGGCCGCTCCGGCGCAGGAAGCGCAGGTGCTCCTCGGCCTGCTCGAGGACCTCCTCGACGCCCTGTCCGGTGGACGCCACCGTGGTGAGCACCGGCGGCACCCAGCCGTCGCGGGCGTCGCGCAGCTCCAGCGCCCCCTTGATGGCCATGGCGGCGCGCTCGGAGCCTTCACGGTCGGCCTTGTTGACCACGAACAGGTCGCCGATCTCCATGAGGCCGGCCTTCATCGCCTGCACGCCGTCGCCCGACTCGGGCACGAGCACGACCACCGTGGTGTCCGCCGTGCGCGCCACCTCCAGCTCGCTCTGCCCCACGCCCACCGTCTCGATCAGCAGGCACTCGAAGCCGGCGGCATCGAGCACGTCGCACACCTGCGCGGTGTTCACCGCCAGCCCGCCCAGGCTCCCGCGGGAGGCCATGCTGCGGATGAACACCCGGTCGTCGCCCGCCAGCTCCGACATGCGCACGCGGTCGCCGAGCAGCGCGCCGCCGCTGAACGGGCTGGTGGGGTCCACCGCCACGATCCCCACCTGCAGCCCGCGGCCCCGCTGGGCCAGCGCCAGCTTGGTGCACAGCGTGCTCTTGCCGGCCCCGGGCGGGCCGGTGATGCCCAGCCGGGCCGCGCGGCCGCTGCGGCTGAAGCATTCCTCCAGGACCTCGACCGAGCCCGGAGCCTCGTTCTCCACCAGCGAGATGACTCGAGCCAGCGCCACGCGGTCGCCGCGCAGGGCCTGCCGCAGCAGCGGGAAACCTGGCCCGGGACGGGCCGTGCGCCGAGGAACGCCGCGGCCGGCCGCGCGGGTCAAGCGATCTTCGCCGGCTGGGCGGAAGCCGCGTGTTGCGCGCGGGCCGCTTCCAGCACCCGGAAGGCGATGCGCTCGGAGGCCTGGGGAGCGGCCAGCCGGGCGGCCGCCTCCACGAAGCGGCGGCGGCGCTCCGGATCGCCGAGCAGTCGCTCGACCTCCCGGGCCACCTGCTCGATCGAGTCCGCGTGCACGGCCGCGCCGTTCGACTCCAGCAGCTGCGCGTTCGCGACCTCCTGCCCGGGCGTGGGCCGGAAGATCACGAGCGGCGTGCCCTTGGCGAGCGCTTCCGCGCAGGTGAGGCCGCCGGCCTTGCTCACCACCACGTCGGCGGCGCTCAGCAGCCAGTCCACCTCGTGGGTGAAGCCCAGCACCTCCAGGTCGCCCCCCGAGGCCTCCGGCAGGCCCTCCAGCCGGGCCCGCAGCTTCCCGTTGTTCCCGCACACCGCCACCACCTGCGGCCGGACCTCCAGGGCGAGCAGGCGCGCGGCGAGGTCGGCGATGGGGCCCACGCCCGCGCCGCCCCCCATCACCAGTGCCACCGGCCGCCCGGGATCGAGCCCGAAGTGGCGCCGCGCCTCGCGCCGATCCAGCCGCTGTCCGAAGCGCGCGTCCACCGGGATGCCCGTGACCTCGATGCGGTCGCCCGGCACGCCGTGGCCCGCCAGCTCCTGCGCCACCGCCTCGTTGGCCACGAAGTAGCGGTCCACGTGCGGGAACGCCCAGAACGGGTGCGCGGCGAAGTCGGTGATGACGCAGAACAGCGGGATCTGCAGCCTGCGCCGCCGGGGCGACAGCGCCTCGACCGGCAGGAAGTGGGTGCACAGGATGGCGTCGGCGCGCTCGCGCTCCAGCACGTGCACCAGACGGCGCAGGTTCATCCGGTCGAGCGCCAGGCGCATGGGGGCCGTGCCCCGGTTCACCGGGGCCAGCGCCCACGAGTGGTAGAGCGCCCCCCACAGCGCCGGGGCCCGCGACGCCATCGCGTTGTAGGACTGCACGTAGGTGCGGCGGTAGAACCGCGAGGCGAACACCAGCGTGTCCACCTCGCGCACCTGGGCTCCCGCGTCCTGTAGCTGGATGGCGCGCGCCAGCGCCTTGGCCGCCGCCTGGTGACCCGAGCCCGCCGTGGCGTGCAGCACCACGATGCGCGGGCCCGTGGCCCCCGGGGTAAGGTCGCGCACCGCCACCACGCCGTGCCCCGCGGCCGGGAACAGCACCGGCTCCTGGTCGTCGCGGCGGCGCGAGAGGCGATGCGCGGCACGGCAGCCACGTTCGCGCACTTCAACGCGGGCTTCGGGATCGACATCGACGCCCAGCCGTCGATCCTGCGCGGCGTGACGTCGCGTCTTATGAACGAGTACGACACGC
>JBBIHL010000421.1:0-3263 GCA_037447075.1 Candidatus Eiseniibacteriota bacterium
TCCCGGGAGAGCACGACCATGTCGGTCAGCACGACGGATTACCGCATCGAGAAGGACAGCATGGGCGAGATGAAGGTGCCCGCCGGCGCCTACTACGGCGCCTCGACCCAGCGCGCCGTGGAGAACTTCCCGGTGAGCGGCCAGCCCATGCCGGCCCGGTTCGTCCACGCGCTGGGGCTCATCAAGGCCGCGGCGGCGCGGGTGAACCGCGAGCTGGGGCTGGTGGACGCCAGGAAGGCCGAGGCCATCGAGAAGGCGGCCCGCGAGGTGGCCGACGGCAAGTGGGACGCGCACTTCCCCCTTGACGTGTTCCAGACCGGCAGCGGCACCAGCAGCAACATGAACGCCAACGAGGTGATCGCCAGGCGCGCCGCGGAGCTGCTGGGCGGGGCCAAGGTGCACCCCAACGACGACGTCAACTTCGGGCAGAGCAGCAACGACGCGGTGCCGGCCGCCATCCACGTCTCGGCCGTGCTGGCCATCGAGCGCGACCTGCTGCCCGCGCTGCGCGACCTGCACGACGCCCTGGCCGAGAAGGCGCGCGCCTTCGACCACGTCATCAAGACCGGCCGCACCCACCTGATGGACGCCACCCCCATCCGGCTGGGGCAGGAGTTCTCGGGCTACGCCAGCCAGGTGGACCACGGCATCGCCCGCCTGCGTGGGGTGCTGCCGGACCTGCGCGAGCTCGCCCTGGGCGGCACGGCGGTGGGCACCGGGCTCAACACCCATCCCGAGTTCGGCGCGCGCGTGGCGGCGGCGCTCTCCGAGCTGACGGGCACCACCTTCGAGGAGGCCGAGAACCACTTCGAGGCGCAGGGGGCGCAGGACGCGGCCGTGTGGGCGAGCGGCGCCCTGAACACCATCGCCGCCAGCCTTATGAAGATCGCCAACGACATCCGGCTCATGAACAGCGGGCCGCGCTGCGGCTTCGCCGAGATCACGCTGCCGGCCACCCAGCCCGGCTCCTCGATCATGCCGGGGAAGGTGAACCCGGTGATCTGCGAGTCGGTGGTGCAGGTGGGGGCCCAGGTCATGGGCAACCACGTGGCGGTCACGCTCGGCGCCCAGTGGGGCCAGCTCGACCTCAATACCATGCTGCCCCTGATCGCGCGCAACCTGCTGGAGAGCGTGGCGCTCCTGGCCGCGGTGTCGCGGGTGTTCACCGCCAAGGCGGTGAAGGGCCTGGTGGCGAACGAGGAGACCTGCCGCTCCTACGTGGAGATCTCGCCCTCCATGGCCACGGCGCTGAACCCGCTCATCGGCTACGACCAGGCGGCCGAGATCGCCAAGCGCTCGTTCAAGGAGCGCCGGCCGGTGCGCGAGCTGGCGCGCGAGATGACGTCGCTCTCCAAGGAGGAGATCGACCGGGCGCTCGACCCCCGGCGGCAGACCGAGCCGGGGCTGGACGGGGGAGGAGGAGGCGGGAGGTAGGGATGGAGTTCTACGTTTCGGAGGACCTGGAGCGAGCTTCGGGTCCGAGGGTCCACACGGAGGACCACGAGGCGGAACCCGAATGCGCGGACGATGCGGTGGCACGGACCCTTCGATTCGTTGGAGGCCGCTTTCGCCACGGCAGTGCATCTTGGTACGCCGTCCTACCCTGGAGGCTATTGCCGATGCGCAGAACCCCGGGCCGACACGCGGGCGAACCCGCGGAGTGCGCCTCTTGGAGGCGGAACCAATGGGCGACAGCCGGACGCAGTGGCGCTGGTCGCTCCGAAGGGCCAGTCGCTCTGGATTCCCGGTCTTCCTGCGACGTTCGCAACCCGCGGCGAGCGCGAGTGGAAGGAGACGATCAAACGATTCGGTGGCTCGGTTGTGCCAGACCCGGCGCATGACGGCATGGTGATGGAGTTCGTCCTCGAAACGCTGGCGCCAGCCGGTCAGCCCTGCGATCTCGACAACCTGTGCGAGCCGGTGTTCTCCGTCTTGATAAACGAGCTCGGATGGCTCACCGGCAAGCGACCGGCCATGCGGTGGTGGGTGGCCTCGATGACAACGGGTTCCAACGCAGGACTCCGGGTCGGCACGGGGCGGGACCCGTCTCTCCACCGTCGCTGGAGGGCGCCGGCCTTCGAGTATGTGTTTCGGGGGCCCTCCCAACCAACGCGAAGGACCGGGGCCTGCCTCTCGAACTGACCGGAGCCGCGCCAACCGTGGGAGATGAGACCCCGCTTGCACTCCACCTTCGATTCGGGAATCCCGGCCTGAACATAGGTGATATCGCGACGGGCCGGGTCAAGAACACGATCGATTGCCTGTACCCCGTCATCGGTGGTTCGGCGGGAGCACCAAACGACCACAGGATCCAATGGTTGATGGCGGAGAAGGGCGCAACGGACGTTCCACGTGACGGCGTGAAAATACTGACATGGGAACACTCGGCCACTGGAACCCGCACCCATCGGTGACGGACCACCCCCGGGGCTAAGCACCACCGAGGGCGGCGGTCGTCCGATCGAGAGTGGGCTGGCAGGCGCAGATTGACACGTCCTCGGAAGTTCTGGAGGGCAAGCCGGTCGTGCGTGGCACGCGGATCGGGGTTGAGTTCCTACTGCGGCTGTTTGCCGGGGCTGGGTGGAGCAACAGGTCCTCGACAACTACCCCCATGACCCCGCGGCGCTGGACGCGGTGTTCAACTGCATTGCGAACTCCCTCGGCCGGCGTGTGACGCAACCTCTGCCGCTCGGCAGGAGGAAGTAAGGTCGCTCCGGGACGAAGAGCGCCGTCGCGGGGTTAGCCTCCCGCTTGCGCCATGAGACCACGGTGGTCCCGATCGTGGGCCTCCGGGGGGCACGAGCGGCTTAGCGTACTATAGACTACCGCCTCGCCGCCTCCACCACGGCCGCCGCGCTCACCGCCGCCGCCTCCACCGCCTCCAGCCCCGCCTCCACGTCCACCAAGTGCACCCGCAGCACCCGCCGGCCGCGGCGCGCGAGCACGTCCAGGTCGCCGAGCGCCTGCGCGTCGCGCAGCGTGCGGAAGGAGTAGCGCTCGCCGGGGATGGGCAGATCCTCCGGCTCGCCGGTCGTGATCTGCAGGAAGACGCCGTTGTTGGGGCCGCCCTTGTGCAGCTGCCCGGTGGAGTGCAGGAAGCGCGGCCCGTAGCCCAGGGTGGTCGCCAGGCGCGTGCGGTCTCGCAGCGCCATGCGCGCGCGGGTCAGGGCCGCGTGGCGCTGCGGGGTGCGGTGCAGGTAGGCCTGCAGCGCCAGATAGTCGCCGGGACGGGCCGACGCCACGTGCGCGGCCAGCCACGCGGC
>JBBIHL010000422.1:0-3262 GCA_037447075.1 Candidatus Eiseniibacteriota bacterium
CACGGCCGCGCCGGGGAGCGCGAGGAGGAGCAGATGGCGCTGCCGCTGAAGGAGCACGCGGCGGTCCAGGGTCCGCCCCGCGCCCGACCGGCGGCGCGTCCCCGGCCCGCCCAGGCGGCGGGCCAGGGCGGGAGCGCCGCCGCCGAGGAGCTGCCCGCCCTCTCGCTGCTCAACATGCCGGCACAGCAGGAGGACCTCATCACGGCCGCCGACCTCACCGAGGAGGCCAAGCTGCTCACCGAGAAGCTGCTGGATTTCGGCATCGAAGGCCGCGTCACCGAGATCCACCCCGGCCCGGTCGTGACCACCTTCGAGTTCGAGCCGGCCCCCGGCGTCAAGGTGAACCAGATCGTGTCCCGCGACGACGACCTCGCGCTGGCCCTGCGCGCCCAGCGCATCCGCATCCTGGCGCCGATCCCCGGGAAGGGCGCCGTGGGGGTGGAGATCCCGAACCGCCGCCGGCGCACGGTGTATCTCCGCGAGGTGCTGGGCTCCCCCCAGTTCACCGAGCACCGGGGCCAGCTCAAGGTGGCGCTGGGCGTGGACGTGGTGGGGCAGCCGTTCGTCTCCGACCTCACCAAGATGCCCCACATCCTGGTGGCGGGGGCCACGGGCTCGGGCAAGAGCGTGTGCCTCAACTCGATCATCACGGGGTTCCTCTTCCAGCACGGCCCCGAGACCCTGCGGATCGTGATGATCGACCCCAAGATGCTGGAGCTCTCCGCCTACAACGGCATCCCGCACCTGGTCATGCCGGTGGTGACCGAGGCCAAGCGCGCGTCGCGTGCGCTGCGCTGGGTGGTCTCGGAGATGGAGAAGCGCTACAAGCTCATGGCGACCTGCGCGGTGCGCAACATCGAAGGCTACAACGAGAAGGTGTCGGCGGGCCTGGCCCCCACCGCGCCCGGGAGCGACGCGGCGCCCGAGCGGCTGGCCTACTGCGTCGTCATCATCGACGAGCTGGCCGACCTGATGCTCACGGTGCCCGCCGAGATCGAGGAGCCGATCGCGCGCCTGGCGCAGATGGCCCGCGCGGTCGGCATCCACCTGGTGCTGGCCACCCAGCGGCCCTCGGTGGACGTCATCACCGGGGTGATCAAGGCCAACTTCCCCTCGCGCCTCGCCTTCCAGGTGGCGAGCAAGACGGACTCGCGCACCGTGCTCGACATGAACGGCGCCGAGAACCTGCTGGGACACGGGGACATGCTGTTCATGCCGGCGGGCAAGCCGGAGCCCTATCGCGTCCACGGCGCCTACGTCTCCGAGGAGGAGACGGCGCGGGTGGTGAAGTTCTGGACCGACCGCGCCGCGCCCCAGCCGGACACGGCGCTGGCGGTGGAGCCCACCCTCCGGGGGGGCGACGACGCCGACGAGTCGGGAGGCGACGAGGAGGAGTTCGACGACGGGCTGCTGCAGGAGGCGGCGCGCCTGGTCGTCAGCCACCAGCAGGGCTCGACCTCCCTGCTGCAGCGACGCCTCAAGGTGGGTTACGCCCGCGCGGGCCGGCTGATGGACCAGCTCGAGCAGCTGGGAGTGGTGGGCCCGTTCCAGGGCAGCAAGGCGCGCGAGGTGCTGGTGGACCAGCGCTGGCTGTCCGAGCACGACATGGATTGAGCTTGCCCCCCCGAGGCTCTTCCACCATCCTTCCTCGTCTGGTGCACCCGTTCCCGGAGATCCCGCCGATGCGCGCCTCGCTCGCCCTGCTGGCCCTGGGCGGCCTGCTGCTGGCCGGAAGCGCCGAGGCCAAGAAGTACCGCTACGCCGCCGGCCCCAAGCCGCAGACCGACAGCCTGCAGATCGCCGAAGCCAACCCGGAGCTGGTGACCGCCTCGCGCCGCCGCCGCGAGGCCCCCACCAACATGGCGCTCCTCCTGCTGGTGGCGCACCAGTCCGTCTCCCGCGCGCTGGCCCCGGCCCCGCTCGCGCCGGGGAGCCACGTGGTGCTGGCTCCGCTCGGCGAGCACAACCTCAATTTCGTGGTCGAGTACGCGCTGCTCAAGGACCTCGCGGACCGCAAGATGGTCACCACCATCCGCCGCTCCCCGGTGGGGGACGACAGCCTGGCGGCAATGGCCGGGAATCCCGGTACCATGCTGCTGGAATACCAGGTCTCCACCGCGCGGGTCACCTACCTGGGGCTGCGCGGCGTGCTGCCCGGCCGCACCAAGGTGGAGCGGCAAGCCACGGTGCAGGCCGCCCTCACCTTGCGCGACCCCCAGAGCGGCGCGGTCGCGTGGGTGGGGCCGGTGGACGGGAATCTCATCGACCTGTTCCCGCGCTCCCAGCAGCAGCTGGTCGAGGACTCGCGCTACCCGGAGCTTCAGACCCCGGTGCCCGGCCGGGCCTGGCAGAACCTGGTGGAGCCGGTCATCGTGGTGGCGATCGTGGCCGGGCTCATCGCCCTGTTCTTTCAGAACCGCCCCTGAGGTCGCCTGGCTTTGCGCGGTCCTGAACGCTGGGCGGCGGCGGCATGGCTGGCGCTGGCCGCGGGTTGCGCGGCGGGGCTCACCCCCCAGATGCTCTCGGATGCCGACCGCCTGGCGGCGGCACGCGCCTATCGGCAGCGCGGGGACTGCAGCCGGGCCATCGAGGCGTTGCGCGCCTACGTGGCGTCCTCGGCGGGGCGTGCCGATGTGGACGAGGCCATCTACCTGCTGGGCGACTGCTACGTGGCGATCAAGGACTACGCTTCCGGGGAGGTCGAGCTGGAGCGGCTGCTGCGGGAATACCCCGAGAGCGATTCGGCCCCCGCGGCGGCGTTCCGGCTGGGCGAGGCCTACTGGGGCCAGGCCAAGAAGTCGGACTTCGACCAGGAGATGACGCTCAAGGCGCTGGCGCAGTGGAAGGCCTACGTGGCCGGCTACCCCGGCCACTGGCTGCAGCCGGCCGCGGCCGCGCGCATCGCCCAGGCGCGCGCCCGGCTGGCCCAGAAGGCCTACCGCAACGGGCTGCTCTACGTAAAGCTGGGGCTGGTGGGTCCCGCGCGCGTCTACTTCCAGAAGGTGCTGGAGGAGTTCGGCGACACGCCCTTCGCCGCCGACGCCGCCCTGGGGCTGGCCCTGGCCGACATCCGCCGGGGCGACCACGAGACCGCCCTGGCACAGCTCGACCACGTCCAGGCGGAATACCCCGGCACCCGGGCCGCGCAGCAGGCCGAGCGCGAACGCGCCCGGCTGCTGCGCAAGCAGCGCACCCATGGCAAGCCGCTCACGGGCGACTCCTGAAGCCGCGCGCCGGAGGGCGGGGAGGCGGGCGGGCGTGA
>JBBIHL010000423.1:0-3248 GCA_037447075.1 Candidatus Eiseniibacteriota bacterium
TCATCTGGCCTTCATTGAGCGTTATCTGCGTTTGCTGTTTTCAAACGGAGCCTAGCCGGGATACTCGTAGAAGCCGCGCCCGCTCTTGCGCCCCAGGTGGCCGCCCTGGACCAGCTTGCGCAGCAGCGGGCAGGGACGGTACTTGGAGTCGCCGAAGCCCTGGTGCAGCACCTCCATGATGGCGAGGCACACGTCCAGCCCGATCAGGTCGGCGAGCGCCAGCGGGCCGATCGGGTGGTTCATGCCCAGCTTCATCACCGTGTCAACGGCCTCGCGCGTGGCTACCCCTTCCATCAGGCAGTAGGCCGCCTCGTTGATCATGGGCATCAGCACCCGGTTGGAGACGAAGCCGGGGAAGTCGTTCACCGCCACCGGCGTCTTCCCCAGGCGGCGCGCGAGATCCTCGGCCAGAGCGAAGGTGGCGTCGCTGGTCGCGAGCCCGCGCACGATCTCCACCAGCTGCATCAGCGGCACCGGGTTCATGAAGTGCATGCCGATCACCCGGTCGGCGCGGCCGGTGGCCGCCGCGATCTCGGTGATGGAGATGGAGGAGGTGTTGGTGGCGAGCACCGCCTCCTGCGGCGCCGCCGCGTCCAGGCGGCGGAAGACGTCCTTCTTCACCGCCGCATCCTCCTGCACCGCCTCCACCACCAGCTGGCTCGAGCGGGCGGCCGCGGCGAGGTCCAGGGTCGGCCGGATGCGCGCCAGGGCCGCGGAGCGGTCGGCCTCGGCGAGCGTGCCCTTCTTGACCATGCGCTCCAGGTTCCTGCCGATGGTGGCGAGCGCCCGGTCGAGCAGCTCCTGCTTCACCTCCACCAGCGACACCTCGAAGCCGTTCTGGGCGAAGACGTGGGCGATGCCGTTGCCCATGGTGCCCCCGCCCACCACGGCCACGCGGCGCACGTGCGCCGACACGCCGCTTTCCAGCGCGGTGCTCGTCTGGGTGCTCATCGGTCCCCCCTACGCCAGCTCGACGCTCAAGGCCACGGCGTTGCCGCCGCCCAGGCAGAGCGTGGCCAGGCCCTTGCGCCGGCCACGGTCCTTGAGGGCGTGAAGCAGCGTGACCAGCACGCGGGCCCCGCTCGCGCCGATCGGGTGCCCGAGCGCCACCGCCCCGCCGTGCACGTTGACGCGGTCCCAGTCCCAGCCCAGCGCCTTGCCGTCGGCGATCGCCTGCGCCGCGAAGGCCTCGTTGGCCTCGATCAGGTCCCAGTAGCCGATCGTCACGCCCATGCGCGCCATGAGCCGGTTCACTGCGTCAATGGGCGCGAAGAACAGCTCCTTGGGCTCGCCGCCCCCCGTGGCGTAGCTCTCCACCCGGGCGAGCGGCTTCAGCCCCTTGGCCTTCAGGCGTTCGCCGCTCATCAGCACCACCGCGGCGCCGCCGTCGTTCAGGCCCGGCGCGTTGCCGGCCGTGATGATGCCGTTGCGATCCGTGGTGACGGCCGGCAGCTTGGCGAGGATCTCGGGCGTGGTCTCGGGACGCACCGCCTCGTCCTTGGAGACGGTGACGGGCTCGCCCTTGCGCTGCGGGATCACCACCGGGACGATCTCCGCCGCGAACTTGCAGGCGGCCTGGGCCGCGGCCGCCTTCTGGTGGCTCCGGGCCGAGAACGCGTCGAGCTCGGCGCGGGTGAGCTGCGCCTTCTCGGCGGTGTATTGCGCCAGATCGATCATGTGGCAGTCGTTGAACGAGCACCACAGGCCGTCGTGGACGGCCCCGTCGCGCAGCGTGGTGTCGCCCAGCTTCTGCCCGGTGCGCCCGCTGAACAGGTAGTGCGGCGCGGTGGACATGCTCTCCATGCCGCCCGCCACCACGCAATGCGCGTCGCCCGCCTTGATGGCCTGCGCGCCCATCATCACCGCCTTGAGGCCCGAGCCGCACACCTTGTTGATGGTCACCGCGCCCACCGTGCCCGGGATGCCGGCCTTGATCTGCGCCTGGCGGGCGGGCGCCTGGCCCTGGCCGCCCTGCAGCACGTGGCCCATGAGCACCTCGTCCACCTCGCCGGGCGGAACACTCGCGCGCTTGAGGGCCTCGCGGATCGCGATCGCGCCCAGGTCGGACGCCTTGAGGGAGGAGAGGCCGCCGAGGAACTTGCCAACGGGCGTGCGGGCCGCGCCCACGATGAAGACGTCGGGATATGCGGTCATGGTCGTCGCTCTTCGCCAGGGGGTTGGAGGAATGGACCGGATGCGGCGGGGTCTCAGCCGCGGGGCATTCTACACCCGGCCACGGAGCCGCCCAAGCACGCCCCGGCGTGGCACGGGCCATCAACGCCCGGTGACCGCCTCCGCCACCATCGCCTCCAGCCAGACGCTGTCCGCCAAGGCGCGGGCCTTCCAGCCGGGCTGCAGCCGATCCAGCACCCGGGCCTGGGCCATGCCGGAGAGGTAGAAGCCCGCCTCCTGCGCGGCGGAGGATTGCACCTGGCTCCGTTCCCGCGCCCAGCGGGCGCCGAACTCGCGGTAACGCCGGAAGTCGGGCTCGGGCAGCAGCGCGGCGACCGGCTCGTAGCCCGGCGTGGTCCCCGCCCGCCGCCAGGCCTCGAGCTCGACGTAGCGCCCCAGGCCTTCGAGCCACTCGCGGCGGCGCTCGTATTCCACGAGCCCCGTGGACAGCCGCGCGCGGGAGCGCCTGGCCTCACGGGCCGCCAGGAAGCGCCCGGCCCAGGCCCGCGCCTGGTCGGACGACGCGGCGAGGACGGACTTCCGGAGCAGCTGCAGCTCCTCCTGCCACGCCTGGCGCATCGCCGGTGCCGCGCTCGGGTAGTCGCGCTCCCGCGCGGTGGCGTGCTCCGCGGCGATCAGAGCTTGAGGCGAACTCGCGCCTTGATGGGCATGGAACGCCTCGTGGACGAGCGCGGAGACGTAGCCGTCGCTGCCCCCGAGAAAGAGGCCCACGACCGCGCGGTAGGGAAAGACCGGCGCGAGGAAGCCCGGCAGCTCCTCGCGCATGCGGCGGGCGAGCGCGATCTGCATCCACTCCTTGGTCGGCAGGCTGGCTGCCCACTTCTCCCCGATCTGCACCGTGAACGCTTCCGGGTTCACCTCCCGGGCCGGAAGCGGCTGCCGGTGGTAGGGCCAGCCCTCGAAGGAGTCGGCCGGCACCGGCTGCCAGGGGCCGCCCCGCACGCGCGTGCCGGGAACCTTGATCCAGCCCGTCGGTGGATCGGGATAGCCGACCAGGAAGGCGTAGGCCTCGTTGTAGACGACGATGGGAAGTTCCACGCGGGCCCAGCCCGGCC
>JBBIHL010000424.1:0-3232 GCA_037447075.1 Candidatus Eiseniibacteriota bacterium
CCGGGTGGTGACCGAGCAGGGCGAGGTCCGCCCTCACGTCAACGTGTTCGTGGGCCGCGAGAGCATCCGCCACACCGGTGGGCTCGGCACCCCCGTGGGCGACGGCGACGAGGTCTCCATCATCCCGGCGGTGAGCGGGGGACGGGTGGAGGAGATCTCCCCGGACTGACCTGGGCTCGGAGCCCGCCGCACGTCCGACCTGCGGACGGCGCGCCGGTCAGAACCCGATCTTCACCTCCCCCAGCACGCGCCTCGTCGCCGCCGGGATGAAGTGGGGCACGTAGTTGCCCGCGGCGTCGTAGTCCATGTAGCCCGCCGTCTCGTAGCGACGGTCGAGGACGTTGAAGGCGCGCACCTGAAGCGTCGCCTCCCGGGCGCCGGCCACGGGGAGCCGGTAGGACGCGATCAGGTCGAGCGTCGCTCGCGGCCCGATGCTGGCGGCCCTGTCCTGGTTGCTGTCCACGTAGATCCGCCCCACGTACTGGAGCGTCGCCCCCAGGGAGGCCCCCCGCCAGTTGAGGCGACCCCCCAGGTTGCCCAGGGTGCCGGGGAAGTAGGGGATGGCCTTCCCGCCGTGATCAATGCTCGTCGTGGGGTCCAGCACCTCGAGGTAGTCCACGAAGTGGTTGTCGCTGAAGGTCGCGTTGGCGTCGAGCGCCAACATCATTTCGCGGCCCAGGCCGCGCTCCGCGCGGGCGGCCACCTCCACGCCCTGGTGCACCGACTTCGCGGCGTTGGCCGGCGTGAAGTAGCCCAGATCGCTGTTGAACTGGTAGTCCACCAGCTCGTCGCGGAAGTTCATGCGGAACAGGTTGGCGGTGATGCCCAGGCCGGCCCCGCTCCACGACCCGCCCAGCTCGAGGTCGCTCACCTTCTCGGGCGTCACGTAGGGGTCCTCGTAGATGCCCGCGGCGATGTCGAGCCGGCGGTAGAGGGGCACGCTGCCCGCCCCCTCGGCGTCGTAGAGGTTCCGGAAGGCCGGCTCGCGGCTGGAATACGACCACGAGGCGAAGGCGCTCACCTCCGGCCGGGGCATCCAGGTGAGGCCCAGGCGGGGCAGCGCGAAGTCGTAGCCCTGGTCGAAGCGGATGCCGTCGAAGCGGTCGCCGCGCATGAAGTAGCTCTGGCGCCGCCAGGCCAGGTCCGCCGTGACCTGCAGCGCGGGGCCCGGCCGCCACTCCTCGCGCATGAACAGGGAGCCGGCCAGCGTGCGCGGATGGTAGTCGTAGTAGACGTGATCCGGCTCGGTGCCCGGGGGCAGCCCGCTGCCGCTCGACACGGTCCCGATGTGGCGGCCGTCGTGCCAGCGCACCTCGCCCCCCACCGTGATCGTGCCGCCCGGATGCTCGACGCGCGCGCGCGGGATCCAGCCGTAGTGCCGGTTCCCCACCCAGCGCCGCCGCACCAGGTCGAAGCGCTCCACCGTGGCGCGCCCCTGGGCGTCCCGGTCCAGCGCGCCGTCGCCGTCGGCGTCGCGGTAGTAGCCGCGGGGGAACAGGGTGGTGTCGCTCGTGGCCCAGGGCGCGAGCCGGTAGTCGGCCAGGCGGCGGCCGAAGCGCTGCTCGTCGTAGTAGCCCTCGCCGTCGAAGTAGAAGAGCGTCTGCGAGAGCGTGAGCCCCGGGCGCGGCGCCCAGTTGTGCATCAGCTCGTAGTGGGGCTCGAAGAAGTGGTCCCGCTCGCCCGGGTAGGTGATGGGGTTGAACCGCCGGTCCCGGTCGCGGTCGCCGGTGATCTCCCCGCGCAGGTAGGGTGCCGGCACCCCGGCGTAGGCCAGGTGGGTCTCCTCCGGCCCCCCGTAGAGGTTCACCCGCCACGAGTGGCTGCCGGCGAGCTTGCGGGTGGAGAGGTAGTAGGACCACAGCTCGCTGTCCGACCGGTCCCGGTAGCCGTCGGTCTCGACCCGCGAATAGCGCCCGTAGAGGCTCCAGTCGCCGCGCAGGCGGCCCGAGCTCATCTCCAGCATGGCGCGCCGGGTGTTGTAGGTGCCGTAGGCGAAGGCCGCCGCGTTGCGCCGTTCCTCGGTGAACGGGGAGGTCTCCAGGTTCACGCTCCCCCCGACCGAGGCCGAACCGTAGAGCGCCGAGCCCACGCCGCGCTGGACCTGCGCTTCCGCCGTCGAGGCGAGCAGGTCGGGGTGGTCGATCCAGTAGACCTCGTGCGACTCCGGGTCGTTGAGCGGCACGCCGTTGATCAGCACGCTGATGCGCCGCTGCGGAAAGCCGCGGATCGAGAGGTACGAGTAGCCGATGCCGTTGCCGGCGTCGGAGTAGGCGTAGGCGCCGGGCAGCGTGGCCAGGGCCATGGGGGTGTCCTGACCCCAGTTGAGGCGGACGACCTCCTCGCGGTCCATCACCGACTTGGCAATGGGCGTGCGGGCATCCGCCCGCGAGGTGCTCACCACGACCTCCGCCAGCCGGACGATGCGCGGGAGGGTGTCGGCACCCGGCGCGGCCGGCGGCTCCTGCGCCCTCGCCGGCGCGGAAGCGGGCAGCGCGGCCAGGGCGGTGGAAAGGACGAGCATTCGTGCGCTGCGGAACATGTACACTCTCCCCGGCGGCGGCATGACGCGGGCGGGCCGGCTCGCCGCGGCCGGGCCGCGACGGCGGGCGCCCGACGAAAATGCCGTCCGCGCTGGGACGGCACGAAGGCAACTGGAGAGCTGCAATTGTCTTCGCCGTTTCCCTACGCTGGAATGACCCAGTTCAGGTTCGAAGGGTCTGCTCTCAGGTCGGGTTTCTCTCCGACCACCCCTAACGACGTGCCGGTGGGACCGGCCACCCGTCACGATGCAACGGACGGGATGCCGGTTCAAGCGGAATCGGCCCCGCACCGCGCGGCGACCCCCCACTCTCGCCTCCTCCGCCTAACTCCAGCGCTGCCAACCGGCTTGCGGCTCCAGGCGGCTCCGCCGCCCGCCGATAACCCTCCGGATAACCCTCGGATCCGGTGGGCCACCTGGACGGGTGGTCCGGAGGCTCTGGCACGCCCGGCGATCGGGCATCAGGAAGAGCTCCACTCGTGCAGGCTGCGCCAGCGGACGACGCAACCCGAAACCCCGCCACTCCGTGGTGGCGCCGGCTGCCCTTCTGGCCGCGCAATCGGGAAGGCGAGGCGCAGGCGCTGGCGCTGGAGTTCGCCCGCTTCCTGAGCAGGCAGATTCACGCGCGCGCCCTGGTCGCGGCCGCCGCGGCGGCGCGGCCGGAGGTCTTCTGGACCGCCCTCGAGGCCTTCA
>JBBIHL010000425.1:0-3224 GCA_037447075.1 Candidatus Eiseniibacteriota bacterium
CTCGTGCCCCCTCGGGAAGAACGCCTCAGATCAACCGCTTACGGACTGCAGGCTGGGGGGCGTTCCTCAAGATCCGCGACGTCGCCCGAAATCGCGCTCGCGATGACTCGCTGGGTGACTTCATGGAGGTATTGGCGCAGGACGCGGCTCGCCTCCTGGAACTCGGGCCATAGAGTCTCGTCCAGGAATGTCCGGGTCACCTTGACCATTACTGTCGTCCGTCGCTGCCCCCGATGACGATACGGAGAAAGGCCATACCGACGGGTCAGGGCGATGAACAAGGTCCGCGCCCACGGATCGGGAATCGAGAACTGGTATTCGATGGGCCGCTCGAGCTGTCAGTTCTCACGAGCATGGGACCCCAGTCGCGGGTTTTTCTCACGAGCATTCCCCCCTGAGGGCGGGTGGTTTCTCAGGACCTTTCCCCCCTCTCTGAGCCCGGTTTCTCACGAGGATTCCCCCCCTGGGGGCCGGGTTTTTCAGGAGGATTCCCCCCTCGCGTGACCGTCAACGGATCACCGATCCTGCCCCTTCCCGGACTGAGCCGGGGGAGGAGGATTGGTGGCATACCGCGAGGTCACGATGCTGGAAATCAAGGAAGTGGTCCGGGCCTGGCTTGCCGGCGAGCCGAAGAAGCGGATCGCGGCACGGCTGGATCTGGATCCCAAGACGGTACGAGGCTACATCAAGGCGGCGAGGTCGGAAGGCCTCGATCCCGCGCAGGGTTCCAAGGTGCTCACCGAGGAGCGCCTGGCTGATGTTATCGCCGTGGTTCATCCCGAGGCGAGCCGCCCGCGGGGAGCGACGTGGGAACGCTGTGAGGCCCAGCGCGATTTCATCGACAAGCACCTGAAGGCGCGCGTCCGGCTGACCAAGATCCGGAAGCTGCTCGTGCGGAAGGGCATCTTCATTCCCTACCCGACGCTGCATCGGTTTGCCACGGCCGAGCTGGGGTTCGGACGTCGCACGCCGACGATCGCGGTGGTCGACGGCGAGCCCGGCGTCGAGCTGCAGGTCGACACCGGCTGGGTGGGCAGCCTGGCGCCGAACGCCGCGGGAAAGCGCCGGCGGTTCCGGGCGTGGATCTTTACGCCCAACGTCTCGCGCCTTCGGTTCGTCTATCCCTGCTGGCAGGAAACGACCGCGAGCGCGATCGAGGCGTGCGAGGCGGCGTGGGCGTTCTACGGCGGCATCTTCAAGGTGCTGCTCCCGGACAACTCCAAGGCGATCGTTCAGAACGCCGACGCGTTGAGCCCGGTCTTCACCCCGACGTTTCTCGAATACGCCCAGGCGCGGGGCTTCGCCATCGACCCCGCCCGGGTCCGGAAGCCTCAGGACAAAGGACGAACCGAGCGCACGGTGCCCTTTGTCCGCGACGACTGCTTCGGCGGCGAAACGCTCGTCGATCTCGAGGCCGCACAGCTTCATGCCCTTCGCTGGTGCGTCGAGGAACAGGGCCTGCGCCGCCACAGCACCACCCAGCGGATCCCGCGCGAACACTTCGAGGCCGAAGAGAAGCCGGTCCTCTTGCCCGCCCCGGCCGAGGCGTATGATGTGCCGATCCGCTGCTCGCCCATCGTCGCGCGCGACCAGTACGCCCAGGTCGCCAAGGCGCTCTATTCGCTGCCCGCCGAGCTGCGCGGAAAGACGCTCACGGCCCGGGCCGATCGCCACCTGGTGCGCTTCTATCGCGGTGCCGTGCTGGTCAAGACCCACCCGCGTCAGCCCGCCGGCGGCCGCAGCACCGACCCCCACGATTTCCCGCCCGAAAAGCTGGCCTACGCGCAGCGCGACGCCGCGTTCCTCCAGCGGCAGGCGGCGGCCTACGGCCCCTCGGCAGGCCGCATGGCCGAACGCATCCTCGATGTCCCCCATCCCTGGTCGCGCATGCGGCGGGTCTATGCGCTCCTCGGCCTGGGCAAGAAATACGGCGCGGCGCGACTCGAGGACGCCTGCGCCACCGCCCTCGCCCACGACCTCACCGACGTCCGCCGGATCCAGCGCATGCTCGAACTCGCCGCGCCACCCCTGAGCTCGCCCGCATCGAACGTCATCCTTCTTGGCCGCTACCTCCGGCCGGCCACCCAGTACCAGCTGCCGCTCGCCCGCGAACAGGAGACGCCATGAGCCCCGACCTCATCAATCCCGAGCTCAAGACCACGCTCCACCGGCTCAAACTGGGCAAGATGCTCGACACCCTGCCCGAGCGCCTGACGCTCGCCCGGCAACAGAAGATGCCGCACCAGGACTTTCTCCTCCTCGCCCTGAGCGACGAGGTCTCTCGCCGTGACAGCGCCGCCACCACGCTGCGCGCCCAGCGCGCCCGGCTCGATCCCGAGCTCCAGCTGGACCGCTGGGACGACACCGCCAAGGTCACCTACGACCGCGCGCTCCTCAACGAGCTCGTCTCGCTCCGCTTCATCGAGGGCCACCGGCACGTGGCCATCGTGGGACCTGTCGGCGTGGGGAAGACCTTCCTCGCGCACGCCCTCGGCCACCTGGCCTGCCGGCGCGGATACACCGTGCTCGCCATCGGCGCCGAGGAAATGCTCAAGACCCTCGATCACGCCCGGCTCGATCGCTCCTACGAAGCTGAATTCCGCAAACTCCTCGCCGCCGACCTCCTCCTCATCGACGATTTCGGCCTGGACCCCCTCGACGCCGCCCAGAGCCGCGATACCGGCCACCTCCTCAGAGAGCGGCACCGCGCCGGCTCCATCATCGTCACCTCCAACCGCGGACCCGATGAATGGCTGGCCACGTTCGCCGACCCCTTCCGCGCCCAGAGCGCCATCGACCGCTTCACCAACAACGCCTTCGATCTCGTCATCGAGGGCGAATCGTACCGCACCCGACTCAAGCCACGACTGCCCGGCAAGAATGGGAAGAGCCCCGGATGAACCGAAGACGGGGGGTATCAGGAGTCGTCTCGACCGAAAACAATCGATCCTGCGCGATCCTACGAGGCCGATTTTCCCGAGGAGGCCTGTGGATCCTGCCGGCGCGGTGGAAAACCGAAACCCCCGAGGTTTCCCACCACGCCTTGGACAACGCCTCCGGCGTTGACCACAGGACCCACAGGCCCTACGACCATCGCTACGCTACAGAAAGGAGCTGACAGAAAAGAAGAAAACCAGGAACCTAAATCACGTCACGCGAGACAGGGTGATCCCGGGGGGGAATGCTTCTGAAAAACCGGGGTCCAATGGTGGTGAAAACCGACA
>JBBIHL010000426.1:0-3219 GCA_037447075.1 Candidatus Eiseniibacteriota bacterium
GGCGCGAGCAGCTCCAGGAGCGGCGCCCGCGCCACCGCCCGCAGCGACGCCTGCGGGAAGCGCGCCGCCAGGGCGACGAGCAGCGGCCGCGCCAGCAGGGCGTCGCCCAGCCAGTTGGGCAGCCGGATCAGGATGCGCTGCGGGTCGGACATGCGCGCCGACTGCGGGGCGCGGCGGCCGCCGCTAATACGCCTTGGCGAACAGCACCACCTGCGCGCCCGGCTTGCCGCAGACCGCGCAGCGCCCCGACCCGCGCGGGCCGTCGAGCGGGATGCAGCGCAGGGTGGCGGTGGTGCGCGCCTTCACCTGGGCCTCGCAGTCGGCGCTCCCGCACCAGGGGGCGCGCACGAAGCCGCGCCTGGCCTCGAAGATCGCGGCCATCTCCTCCAGCGTCGAGGCCTCGTGGGTGTTCTGCTCGCGGAATTCCAGGGCGCGCTGGAGGTAGTCGCCGTGCATGCGCTCGAGCAGCGCGGGCAGGCGCTCGCGGAGTGCTGCCAGCGGCACCGACTCCTTGGCGCGGTTGTCGCGCCGCACCGTCATCACCGCCTGCTGGGCCACGTCGCGCGGGCCCACCTCGAGGCGCAGCGGCACCCCGCGCAGCTCGTACTCGTTGTACTTCCACCCCGGGGTGTACTGCTCGCGGTCGTCCACGTGCAGGCGCACGCCCTCGCCCACCGCCGCGCGCACCCGGGCCACGAACTCGCGCACCGCCGCCTTCTCCTCCTCCTTGCGCCAGATCGGCACCACCACCGCCTGGATGGGGGCGATCCGGGGCGGCAGCCGCAGCCCCTGGTCGTCGCCGTGGGCCATGACAACCGCGCCGATCAGGCGCGTGGACACCCCCCACGAGGTCTGGTGCACGTGCTGGCGCGCGCCCTTCTCGTCCTGGTAGGTGATGTCGAACACCTTGGCGAAGTGCTGCCCCAGGTTGTGCGAGGTGCCGGCCTGCAGCGCCCGGCCGTCGCGCATCAGCGCCTCGATGCTGTAGGTGCGCTCGGCGCCCGCGAACTTCTCCGAGTCGCTCTTGAGCCCCTTGTGCACCGGGATGGCCAGGTCCTGCTCGGCGAACGCGGCGTAGAGGTCCAGGATGCGGAGGGTTTCGGCCTGCGCCTCCTCGGCGCCGGCGTGCGCCGTGTGCCCCTCCTGCCACAGGAACTCGGCGGTGCGCAGGAAGAGCCGGGTGACCTTCTCCCAGCGCATCACGTTGCACCACTGGTTGATGAGCACCGGCAGGTCGCGGTAGGACTCGATCCAGCGCGAGTACATCCGCCCGATGATGGCCTCCGAGGTGGGGCGCACGCACAGGCGCTCCTCCAGCTCCTCGTCGCCGCCGTGGGTCACCCACGCCACCTGGGGGGCGAAGCCCTCGACGTGCTCGGCTTCGAGCTTGAGCAGCGACTCCGGGATGAGCAGCGGGAAGTAGGCGTTCTCGTGCCCCGCCGCCCGGATGCGCGCGTCGAGCAGGCGCTGCATGTGCTCCCAGATGCCGTAGCCGTAGGGCCGGATCACCATGCAGCCGCGCACCGGGGCGTAGTCGGCGAGCTGGGCCTTACGCACCACCTCGTTGTACCAGCGCGAGAAGTCGTCGCTCTGGTCGGTCAGCTCCTCGACGAACTGCTTCTTGTCCTGCACGTCGCTCACCGGGGCACCTCTGCGGGAAGGGTCCGAAGCGAGCACGCTAGCAAAGGGGGCGGGAGCGTAGCAAGCCGAGGTGCGCGTGGGCGGTGCCGCGGGCGCGCTGCGTCGGCTTGCGGCGGCCGGGAGGCGCCGGCCGGGCCTCCGCCTGCGGCGGCTGCGCCTACAGCATCAGCGTGCCGGTGCGGATCAGGTAGGCCAGCCGGCCCCGCTGCTCCGCGTCGAGCTGGGCGTGCATGCGCTCGAGCGACTTCACCACCATCTGCTGCACGCGCTCGGCGCTCTTGACCCGCAGGACGAGCGCCTCCCCCGCCCGCGCCGCGTCGAACCCCTCGCCCGCCACCGCGTCGGCCAGCGCGGTCAGGGCGCGCCGGTCGTCCACCGCCGCCTGGGCGCGCTCGGTCTTGAGCTCGTTGAGGATGGCGGCGAACTCCGTCACCTGCGCTTCCGAGAGGTGCAGCCGCCAGGCCAGGAAGCGCAGCGGCCGGCGCACGCCGAAGGCGCCGCCCAGGCCGGCCGCCGACTCCTCGCCGGGGTCGTAGTGGTGGTGGCGGAATCCCTCGGCTTCACAGGGTTCACATCGGGGAGAACTGCACCCGCAGGGGATGCGGGCCGCTCGGGGGCCGCAGCCCCCGTGGATCACATGGGCATGCATGGCTCGTCCTTTCCCTCGCCGCGGCGATGCGCGCGCAGCGGGTCTTCACGGCGCCGGCCCCATGCCTGACGCCGGGGTGACGATAGCAGATCGGGGATGCGGGTGGGAGCCGCCTGGATCTGCGCGAGCCGGGCGAACTGCGGGAGAGCTCGGTGCTCGGCGGGTCAGGCGCTTCGCCTATGACCGTGCCGGATTACCGGTGCGAGGGCTCGCAGCGCTTCGTTGACCGACCTCCCGTCCGGGAACACGTCGAGGACCTCGGGGTCGACCACAACGAGATTCGCGCCCTCGGCGTACCGAGATGCGGAGACCCCACGCACGCCGCCAGAGGAATCGTACTCGGGCCTCATCGTGTCCCGATCAGCCGCTCGCTTCCTACGATTGACCTTCCTCTTCATATCGCTTTCGAGAGCGAGGACTGCGTGCCTTCGATCTGCGACGAGAGCACGGCTTCCTTGCGGACGTAGGTGTAGAGGAAGACGTCCGGGTCGGGGAGAAACGCGGAGATCCCATCGAGCCGCCCGAGCGCGAGCAGCGCGGCGTCGAAGGCGCGGCGTAGCTCGGGTGACACATCGAGGCGCGGCGGGAGCGGCGCGGGCACGAACGCGCGGAACCGCTCCGGTCCGGCGGCCGAGACCGTCACCCAGGAGCCGGCCAGCTTGTGCTCGCCACGTGAATAGCGGTTAGGCTTATTCGCGCGAACAGCCTGAAGCGTTACTTGCGCGGCGTCAAGCGCAGCGGTCTCCTCTTGCACGTCGAGCCTGCCCCTTTCTCGGGCGGAGGTGAGGGCGGTGCGGAGTCCTTCGAGGCGGTGCCGATGGCTTCGCGGACCTTGGGAAGCGCCGTACCTGCTCGCCCGTCGTGGTTGGAACGCCCCAGGACTGCCGGTCAACCCAGCGGATCATGCGGTAGCCGGGCCGGCCCAAGGC
>JBBIHL010000427.1:0-3216 GCA_037447075.1 Candidatus Eiseniibacteriota bacterium
GCCCGCCTGGCCTTCATCGCGCGCGACTGCCAGGTGGCCGGGCTGGTGACGGTGGCCGGTCGCGCGGCGGAGCTGGACGAGGCGTTCGCGGCGGGGGCGCCCATGCGCGCGCTGTGGTACGCGGACTCGCCGGCCGAGCCCCCCCGGGTGGCGGGCCTGCCCGGGGTGCCCTGGTCCGCGCTGGCGGCCGAGGCGGGCTCGCCCCCGGACAACCCGGCGCTCGAGGGCGACCTCGCCTACGTCCTCTACACCTCGGGCTCCACCGGCGAGCCCAAGGGCGTGATGCTCACCCACCGCAACGCGCTCGCCTTCGTGGAGTGGGCGGGCGACACGTTCGGCATCTCCTGCGAGGACCGGCTGGCGAACCACGCGCCGTTCCACTTCGACCTCTCGACCTTCGACCTCTACGCCGGCGCGCGGGCCGGGGCGGCGGTCTACCCGCTGCCGCCGCGCCTGGCGGGCTTCCCCGCCGCCGTGGCGCGTGCCTGGTCGGAGCAGCGGCTCACGGTGTGGTACGTCACGCCCAGCACGCTGGCGCTGCTGCTCGCGCACGGCGGGCTCGCCCGGCAGGACCTCTCCGCCCTGCGCGTGCTGCTGTTCGCCGGCGAGGTCATGCCGGCGAAGCAGCTGCGCCGGCTCATGGCGCTGGCGCCCCGCGCGCGCTTCGCCAATCTCTACGGCCCCACCGAGACCAACGTGTGCACCTACTACGAGGTGAGGGAGCCGCCGCGCGACGACGCCTCGCTTCCCATCGGCAAGCCCTGCTGCAACGACGAGGCCTTCATCCTCGATGACCACCTGGCCCCCGTGCCGGACGGGGGGGTGGGGACGCTGTGGATTCGTGGGGCCACCGTGATGCAGGGCTACTGGGGGCGGCCGGAGCGCACCGCGCTGGTGCTCCAGCCCATCGAGATCGCGCCCGGCATCACCGACCTGGCGTACCAGACCGGCGACCTGGTGCGCCGCCGTCCGGACGGGAACCTCGAGTTCCTCGGCCGGCGCGACCACCAGGTGAAGACCCGCGGCTATCGCGTGGAGCTGGGCGAGATCGAATCCGTCCTGCACCGGCACGCCGCCGTCTCCGAGGCGGTGGTGCTGGCGGTGCCGGACGAGGAGCTCACCCACCGGCTCCGGGCGGTGGTCGTCCTGAGCGAGGGCGCGCGACTCGGGGAGGCGGACCTCAAGCGGCATTGCGCCCGCGCGCTGCCCCGCTACATGGTGCCCGAGCGCATCGAGTTCCGGGGCGAGCTGCCCCGCACCAGCAGCGGCAAGGTGGACCGCCGCGCCCTGGCCGGCCCGTGAGGGGCGACCGAGGGCCGGGCTTCGAGGGATCACGCACCGCGAGGAGACTGCATCCGAGGACCCGTTCATGACCGAGACAGCGACCGAAGCCGCCGTACGCCAGTTCCTGCTCGCCGAGGTGCTCTACGACCGGGAGCTCAAGGAGCTCACGCCCGATTCCTCCCTGATTGACCGCGGGCTGCTCGACTCGCTGGGCATCCTGAAGACGGTGACCTTCTGCGAGGAGCATTTCGGCATCCGCATTCCCGACCAGGACGTGCTGCCCGACAACTTCGAGAACGTGCGGGCCATCGCCCGGCTGGTGGAGCGCTGCCGGGCCGGCTCCCGCTAGGTCGGCCCGGCGCCTGCGCCCGCGGCGCGGCCGGATCCGCCGCGCCGCGCGGCGATTTTCCTGTGGCGAGGGGGCCCTTCCTTTGACAAAATCTTGACCCCGTGGCCGGGGCGCGCGGAGGGAGCAGTCCGGCCCTCCGACCCGGCTTGCGCTCTGCTTGAAGGAGGAGTCCATGCGTCCGCGGTTTCTGCCTCCGCTCGCGTCCGCCTGCCTGGCCTTCCTCGCCTGCGCCGCTCTCGCCGCCCCCGGCCGCGAGGGCCCTGCGGAGGACATCCCCGCGAGCGGCGCCCCCGCACGCCGGACCTGCGGCACCCCCGAGGCCACGCCCGCCGAGATGGAGGCGGTCATGACCCAGGTCGGCAAGTGGGTGGGCCGCTACGGCGCGCAGGCGGTGGGCGGCCGGATCCAGGTGGCCTGGCACGTCATCCACAACGGCTCCGAGGGCGACATCCCGCAGTGGCAGATCGACGCCCAGATCGCCGAGCTCAACCGGGCCTACTCGGGCTTCTACGGAGGGGCCAACACCCGCTACACCTTCGTGCTCGCCAGCGTGGACCGCACCTTGAGCCGGCGCTGGTTCCGCATGACGCCCGGCACCGGGCTCGAGCGGCAGGCCAAGAACGCGCTGGCCGTGGACCCCGCGCACCGGTTGAACATCTACTCCTGCAAGCCGGGGCAGAACCTGCTCGGCTGGGCGGTGTTCCCCTGGTCGTACCCGGAGAGCAGCCCGCAGCACGGCGTGGTGATCCACTACGGCTCGGTGCCGGGCGGCTACCTGGCCCCCTACGACCTGGGCGGCACCGCGGACCACGAGGTGGGCCACTACCTGGGCCTCTACCACACCTTCCAGGGCGGCTGCGCGGCCCCCGGCGACCAGGTGGCCGACACGCCGGACGAGGCCACCCCGACCTCAGGCTGCCCGGAGGGCAAGGACACCTGTCCGACCCCGGGGCTCGATCCCATCCACAACTACATGGACTACAGCACCGACGCCTGCTACACCGAGCTCACCGCCGGCCAGGATGCGCGCATGGACGCCATCGTGCCGACCTACCGGCCGAGCCTGCTGAACGCGGCGCTCCTGGCCTTCGACCCCGCCAGGAGTCCCGGCTCCGGGGATGCGGGCCAGGCGGCGGCCGCCGGGCGGCCGGGCGCGGAGAGCGCCGCGCCGCGCCCGACCGGGGCTTCCGTGGAGTTCCGCGGCGCCTTCCCCAATCCGTTCCGCGACGAGACCCTGTTGCGCTTCTACCTGCCCGCCGCCGGGCGCGTGTCGCTCGAGCTCTACGACGTCGCCGGCCAGCGGGTCGAGTCCGTGCTAGACGGCGAGCTGCCGGCCGGCGAGCACGTGGCGCGCTTCCGGGCACGCGAGCGGGCGAGCGGCATCTACTTCGCGACCTTGCGCGCGGGCGATGGCAGGACGCTCAACCGGACGGTGATCTTGGTTCGCTGATTCGCGGGTCGCAGGTTCATCACGAGCGACGCCCTGGCGCGGGGCCGGTCGGAGGACCGGCCCCGTCCCCCCTTGTCGGGGCGCGGGCGCGCCGGCGCGGGTGTCGCCCCGGCCGGCGTCGCCGCTCGGCCCC
>JBBIHL010000428.1:0-3214 GCA_037447075.1 Candidatus Eiseniibacteriota bacterium
GCAGGTGGAGCGCCTCGGCGAGCAGCGCCTTCTGGGAGTGGGACAGGCGGTCGGGTCGGGCGGACCGCAGCGGGAGGCGGCGGTTGTCGAGGGCGATCCCGCCGGCCAGCGCGCCCAGCGCGGCGAGGACGACCGCGGCCGCCAGGGCGAGCGCGCGCCCGCGCCGCCTCGGTTTCGAGGCCATCGGGACCACCTCGCGCCGGGGACTCACGCCGGCTCAGATGTTGCCCTTGAGGATCTCCCGCGCGATCACCAGCCGCTGGATCTCGCTGGTGCCCTCGCCGATCTCCATGAGCTTGGCGTCGCGGTGCATGCGCTCCACGGGGACGTCGCGCATGTAGCCGATCCCGCCGTGGATCTGGATGGCCTTGTCGGTCACCCAGTTGGCCGCCTCGCTGGCGAAGAGCTTGGCCATCGCCGCCTGCTTGGCGTACTCGCCTCCGGCGTCGCGCAGGCGCGCGGCGTAGTAGACCAGGTGACGCGAGGCCTCGATCCGCGTGGCCATGTCGGCGAGCATGAACTGCACCGCCTGGAAGTTCGCGATCGGCTGGCCGAACTGCTTGCGCTCCTTGGCGTAGCGGATGCTCAGCTCGTAGGCCCCGCGCGCGATGCCCAGGGCCATGGCGCCGATCGAGATGCGCCCGCCCGTCAGGGTGCGCATGAAGGTCTTGAAGCCCAGCCCCGGCTCGCCGATCAGGTTCTCCTGCGGCACCAGGCAGTCCTCGAAGACGATCTCCACGGTGTCCGAGCCGCGCAGCCCCATCTTCTTCTCGCGCTTGCCCACGCGGAAGCCGGGCGTGGCGGCGTCGAGGATGAAGGCCGAGATGCCCGCGGTACCCTTGCCCTTGTCGGTGCGCGCGGTGAAGGTGACGTACTTGGCCACGCTCCCGTTGGTGATGTAGATCTTGTTGCCGTTCACCTTCCAGCCGCCCGGCACCTTCTCGGCCGTGGTCTGGGTGCCGGCCGCGTCCGACCCCGCGTTGGGCTCGGTGAGCCCGAACGCGCCCAGTGCCTCGCCGCGCGCCATGGGCGCCAGGTACTTCTGCTTCTGCTCCTCGCTGCCCAGCATGGACACCGGCCCGCAGCCCAGGGACACGTGGGCGGCGAAGGTGATCCCGGTGGAGGCGCAGACGCGCGAGACCTCCTCGACCGCGATGATGTAGGCCAGCGTGTCGAGCCCCGCGCCGCCGTACCTCTCCGGGAAGGGGAGCCCCAGGAACCCCAGCTCGCCCATCTGCTTGATGATGTCGGCGGGGAACTCCTCGTTCTCGTCCAGCTCGCGCGCCCGCGGAGCGATCACCTCATCCGCGAACTTGCGGGCCATGTCCCGCACTTGCAGGTGTTCTTCCTTCAGGTCGAGCATGGGCGAGGCGTGCAGGTCGAGCATCGGCGAGGTCGAGGGTCAGGCCGCGGGACGCGGACTCCGCCGCGCGGGCCGCCGGCTCTCCGGCGGCTCCGACGGTCGTCCGCGGCGGTCAGAGCCGGGAGAATATGCCCGCAATGCGGCAACGGGACAAGCAAGCCCGGGGGGTGGAGGGGTCACCGGTAGAGGGCTTTGACCTGGCCCCAGGTCATCTCCCGCACGGGAAGCGGACCGTCGGGGCCCAGACCGAGCCACGGCCCCGTGCGGTCAACCCAGCCATAGATGAACCAATCGGTCGGGCGTACCCGGCTGCGGATGGCCTCGGGGATCGTGGCCGCGTCACCGCGGGCGACGTAGAAGTCCACGTTGCCCTCCACGTGCCACGTGGTCTCCGCGGCGATCTCCAGCGCAACGGCGGTGCTGATCCGCCGGTGGGTGGCCCGGTCCAAGGTGTCGGCGGTGTCGCTCACGTGCAGCCCGGCGTCCACCAGCGAGATGCGGGAGGCAGGCGGATCAACGCCGTTGCCGGTGGCGAGCAGGTGCCGAGCCGACACCAGCTCGTCCCCCAGCTCCCAGGGGGCGGCGCCGTAGCGGTTGCCCGCGGTGTCGTTGGGGCTGAAGTAGAAGTGGAAGTCCTTGGTGAAGAGCACCGCATAGAGCGACGTGTCGCGGGTGACGTAGGCCGTCTCCAGGAGCTTCACGGCGTCGGCGGGCGCCGGCCGGGCGGGCGCCAGCTGGGGAGGCAGCGCCGCCACCGGGTTCTTCGAGCGCTTCGAGCACCCCGCCGCCAGCAGGCACGCTAGCGCCAGGATCGCAAGCGCCGCTGCCCGGCGCCCTCCCCTCATCGCACCTGCTCCTCGACCCGCGGCCCGCTCGTCACCAGCCGCCGGCCCAGGGCGTGAGCGCGCTCCAGCCAATCCGGGCGGCGGGCCACGCTACCCAGGTCGTTATCCTCGTGGACGTAGGCCAGTGTCTCCTCCCAGCGCGCACCCACCCACTTCAGGAAGCCGCGCACGCTGCGCTCCGCCATGTCGTAGCGCTGGCGTGGCCCACAGGCGGTCACGAAGACGCCGCGCCGCATGCGAGGCCACTTGGGGCGGAACGCGTAGCCGCCGTCCACGCGCACCAGCGGCGTCACGCAGTTGCAGCGGTCCATCACCAGCTTGAGCTGCGCGCTCACCGCGTCGAAATAGATGGGGCTTCCCACCACGACGGCCTGGGCCAGTTCCAGCCGCGCGTAGACTCCGTCCATGTCGTCGTGGAAAACGCAGTAGTCCGGCGTGGGCTCGGGCCCGCACGCCTGGCAGGGCTTGACGGCCAGCTCGTTGCAGTAGATCTGCTCGGCCCGGGCGCCGGCCGCGCGGGCACCGGCGCAGATGTCCTCGAGCAGCAGGTCCACGTTGCCGCCGCGCAGCGGGCTTCCGTTCAGGGCCACGAGGTGCATGGCCCCAGATGATACACCCGCGGGCCCCCGGGGCCGGGGCGAGCGCGGAGCCGCTACCCCCCGTGGATCTGGAGGTTCACCGAGCTGACCTGACCCGCCAGCTTGTCGATCATCCGCCCCACCAGCTTCTCCACCACCCCCCAGGGCGCCATGCCGCGGGGGGCGCGGGCCTCGCCCATCAGCAGCGAGCCGCGGCGGTGCAGCTCGATGTAGCCCGGGTAGCGCGGGCTCTTGTGCTCCAGCCGCAGCCGGGGTCGGCGGGCGGTGAAGTAGAGGGTGTGGGCTTCCTCCTCCACCCAGCGTTTGACCAGGCCCAGGAGGTCGTCGCCGCCCCGCGGGACGATCTGGAGGGTTACCGTGACGCCCGCGCCGGGACGCGCGCCGCGGGCGCGCCGGCCCCGGCGACC
>JBBIHL010000429.1:0-3187 GCA_037447075.1 Candidatus Eiseniibacteriota bacterium
CCGCAACGCCTCGGCGGCCTGGAGCCGGGCGGCGCGTCGCGCCGGCATCAGGCCGAAGGCGATGCCGAAGCTGAGCGCGAGCGCCATCACCGCCGCGACCCACCCCGCGCTCGGCCGGATGGGGAAGTCGGGCCACGCCCCCGCCGCCGAGAGGATCGCCGCGAGCCCGGTCGCCACCCCGATCACCGCCCCGGCCACCGACAGGGTCGCCGCCTCCACCAGGAACACGCCCAGGATCTGCCGCCGGCGCGCGCCCAGCGCCTTCAAGAGCCCCACCTCCGTGGTGCGCTCCGACACGGAGACCAGCATCACGTTCATGATGCCGATGCCGGCCACCGCCAGCGAGATGGCCGCGATGCCGGCCAGCCCCACGGTGAGCGCGTCAATGATGGCGCCGAAGGTCTTGAGCATGGCGTCCTGGGTGATGAGGGTGAAGTCCTCGTCGCCGTCGTGGCGCTCCTTGAGCACGCGCCTCACCTGGTCCAGCGCCGCCGGCACCGAGGTGGCGTCGGTCGCCTGGACGAAGATGCGGAACAGGCTCGACTGGTTGAAGAGCCGCAGCCCGGTGGAGACCGGGACGATCGCCAGGTCGTCGAAGTTGAACCCCAGCGACTGACCCTTGGGGGCGAGCACGCCGATCACCCGGAAGCGCGCCTGCGCGATGCGCACCGACTTGCCCAGCGGGTTCTCGCCGCGGAACACCTCGCGCTGGATGATGCGCCCGATCACCACCACGTTCCCGCCCTGGCGCGGGTCGCCCGGCGGCAGGAACTGGCCCGTGGCCATCTGCAGGTTGCGCACGCTCGCGTAGTCGCTGGTGGTGCCGATCACGTAGACGGTGCGGCTGCGGCCCCCGTACTCGAAGGGCGCCGAGCCCAGCGAGATGGGCGCGGAGTGGCGCACCGCCGGCGCCACCTTGGGGATGATCTCGGAGTCCTCCAGCGTGAGGTCGCGCGTCACCCCCGCCGGGGCCGGCAGGCCGCTGGTCTCCACCTTGCCGGCCACCACGATCACCAGGTTGGTGCCGATGTCCGCGAACTGGCGCACCACGTAGCCCTTGGCGGCATCGCCCAGCGCGGTCAAGAGCAGCACGGCGGTGACGCCGATGGCGATGGCGAGCAGGGTGAGCCCGGTGCGCAGCCGGTGCAGGCGCAGCGACTCCCAGGCCAGCGCCGTCAGGTCGCCCCACCTCATGGGCCGGCCCCGCCGGCCGGAGCGAGCGGCGCCGCGCCGGCCGCGTCCTCGGCGATCTGCCCGTCGCGCATGCGCAGCACCCGGCGGGCGTGCGAGCCCACGTTGGGGTCGTGCGTCACCAGCACCACGGTCAGCCCGCCGGCGTTCAGGCGCTCGAGCAGCGCCACGATCTCGGCGCCCGAGCGGGTGTCGAGGTTGCCGGTGGGCTCGTCGGCCAGCAGGATGCGGGGCTCCATCACCATGGCGCGGGCGATGGCCACGCGCTGGCGCTCGCCGCCCGAGAGCTGGTCGGGGCGGTGGTGCGCGCGCGGGCCGAGCCCCACCGACTCCAGCGCGCGGCGCACCCGCTCGCGGCGCTCGCGCGGGTCCACGCCCGCGAAGATCAAGGGCAGCTCCACGTTGCGCATGGCGCTCATGCGCGGCACCAGGTGGTAGGCCTGGAAGATGAACCCGATGTTCTTCTGCCGCACCTCGGCCAGCCGGTCCTCCGAGAGGCTCTGCACGGGCTCCCCTTCCAGCCGGTAGGTGCCCGAGGTGGGCGCGTCGAGGCAGCCGAGGATGTTGAGCAGGGTGGACTTCCCCGAGCCCGACGGGCCCATCACCGCCACGAACTCGCCGCGGCGGATGCTGAGGGTGACGTCGTCGAGCGCGTTCACCACCGAGTCGCCCATCGGGTAGCGGCGCACCACGTGGTCGAGCTGGATGACCGCCCCGTCGGCGGCGCGGCGCTCCGCTTCCCCGCTCATGGGCTGCCGCCGCCCGCGGCGCCGCCGGAGGAAGCCGCGCCGGCCGAGGCCCCACCGCTCGCCGCGCCCGCGGGGCGCTCCTTCACCGTGACGCCCACGCCCGGGCGCACGCCCTGCTTGTCGAGGTTGGTCACCACCTGCTCGCCTTCCTTGAGCCCCTGCTTCACCTCGGTCCACTCCCAGTTCTTGAGCCCGGTCACCACGTCGCGCGACACCGCCCTGCGGCCCGACACCACCAGCACGCGCTTGCCCTCGATCACCGCGAAGGTCGGCACCCGCAGCACGCCGGGGCGCCGGGCGATGATGATCTCGATGTCCGCCGAGGTGCCGGGCTTGGGGATGGGCCGCTTGGGGTCGGGCACGAGCTCCACCTCCACCTCGAGCGTGCGGTTCTGCTCGCGCGTGTCGTTCACCACCGGGAACACCCGCGAGACCGTGCCCTGCCACACCAGGCCGGGATAGGGGTCGAGCGTCACCCGCGCCGGGAGCTTCTCGCGCAGGCGGCCGCTGTCAATCTCGTCAATCGGCGCGCTCACGTAGAGCCGGTCGGGGTTCACCAGCTCCAGCACCGGCTGCCCGGGCACCACCGACTCGCCCACCTCCACCAGGCGCTGCGCCACCACCCCGTCGAAGGGCGCGAGCACCCGCATGTGGTCCAGCTCGTCCTGCGCCAGCCGCACCGAGGAGGCCGCGCGCTCCACGCGCGCCTGGGCGGCGCGCAGCTCGGCCTGGGCGGCGTCGAGCCGCGACTTGGCCTGGTCCATCTCCTCCTGCGAGACCAGCGCCGACTCGCGCAGCCGCTGGGTGCGCTCGTAGGCCTGCTGCGCCAGCGTGGCGGCGGCGCGGGCCGACTCGAGCGTGGCGCGCAGCGTCTCCAGGTCGCGCCGGGCCACCTCCAGCTGGGTGCGCGCGGTGGAGGCGTCGAGCTGCACCAGCACCTCGCCGCGCGTCACCCGGGCGCCCTCGCGGAACGGGATGCGCTCCACCCGCCCCGCGCGCTCCACCCCCACGCGCGCCCGGAAGCGCGACTTCACCGTGCCGGCCTGGCTGTTGGTGACCGCGTCCTCCACCAGCCCGCGCTCCACCCGCGCCACCTCCACCTCGACCGGCCGCGGGCGGAAGAGGGTGGCGCGCAGCAGCACGATGAACAGGACGACGCCGCCCAGGATGAGCAGCGTGCGCCGCCAGCGCTTCAGGAACGCTCGCATCACCGCGCAGTCTACCGCAGGGCCGACGGCTTTGCGGGC
>JBBIHL010000430.1:0-3176 GCA_037447075.1 Candidatus Eiseniibacteriota bacterium
GGCCTGGACCGCGGCGGGCGGGGAGATCCTGACGGTCGAGGCGCTCAAGATGCCGGGGCAGGGCCGCGTCACCACCACCGGGCAGCTGGGCGAGGTGATGCGCGAGAGCGTGCAGGCCGCGCACTCCTACGTGCGCTCGCGCGCCCAGATGCTGGAGATCGACCCCGAGGCGTTCAGCACCTACGACATCCACATCCACTTCCCCGCCGGCGGCGTGCCCAAGGACGGCCCCTCCGCCGGCATCACCGTGGGCCTGGTGATCGCCTCGGTGCTGGCCGAGAAGCCGGTGCGGCACGACGTGGCGGTCACCGGCGAGGTGAGCCTGCGCGGCAAGGTGCTGCCGGTGGGCGGGCTGCGCGAGAAGGCGCTGGCCGCCTACCGCGCCGGCGTCAAGACGCTGCTCTACCCCAGCGTGAACCAGAAGGACGTGGGCGACGTGCCCGCCGACATCCGCGCCAAGGTGGAGCTGGTCCCGGTGGAGACCATGGACGAGGTGTTCCAGCTGGCGCTCCACCGCGTGATCGTCCCGCAGAGCGTCAACGGCGACTACGTCATCGAGGTGGATGACGACGCCGAGCCGGGCAGCGCGGAGCCGGGCGGCGCCGGGCCCCCGCGCCGCGAGCCGCGGCGCAACGAGCGCCGGGCGCAGCGACTGGTGTAGGCGGGGGCGGACGGCACCCCGACGCGCGGACGCGTCGGCTCCCTTCGCCTGTTACGCCCCCGGCACCGCCAACTCCGCGTCGGGCTTCAGGCGCTGCAGGAGTGCGGAGCAAGCCTGGCGCCGGCGCCCCCGGCCCCAAAAGACCTCGAAGGTCGCACGGGCGGCACGCGGGTGATCGAGCGCGGCCACGAACACCTCGGCCACGTCCGCCCGGGCGATTCGATGCCGTATCGAAAGCGGCAGCGCGTCCTGCGTCACTTCAATCACACGCTGTCCGACCGGCCGGTTCTGCAACATGCCCGCGCGGACGATCGTGTAGCTCAAGCCGCTCTCACGAATCGCCTGCTCCGCGCGTCGGCGCCACACGAGCGTGTTCCCCTTGTACAGATTGAGGCAGACCGACGCCAGCGAGCGCCTGGCCACGCCGCTCGACGTCATGTAGAGGAAGCGGCCCGCGAACCCGGCGCCGCGTGCCGCTGCGAGCGTGTTGAGGACTCCGTGGTACTCGGTGGCCCTGACCTTCGCCGCGGTGGCGGGACGGCCGCTGCGGCATCCCGCAGTGAAGACGATGTGGGTCGCTGCCTCCATTGCTCGGGGCAGCGTGTCTGCCTGGGTGATGTCGCCGGCCAGCACCTCAACCGCCGGGCCCAGCACGGCCGCGGCGCGCTCCCGGTCCCTTGCGAGCGCTCGAACCGACAGTCCCTGCCGTACCAGCAGCCGAGCGATCAGAAGCCCGGTACCTCTCGTCCCACCTATGACCAGGATCGGTCGGTTGTCGAGCATACGGGCTGGCGGCCCAACGGACGCGGTGTGTGCACTCTAGCACCGAACGCCCGAGGGCGGCGATCCGGCTCCTGGGACCCTCTGACATCGTTTTGGGGCGCCCCGCGGCTCTGCTAGTTTCCCCTCTCCGCGCTCCCGACACCGCCACCCCGAGGACCCCGTCCATGCGATCGCTCGCCCTGGCCCTGACGCTCCTGCTCTGCGCCTCCGCACCTGCAGCCGCCGCGAAGCCGGCGGCACCTGCTTCCGCCGCGGCGCGCGAGGTCCCCTCCCCCGCCGGGCCGGGCAGCGCCGAGCCCTGCCTGGCCGCCGACGCCGAGGGCCACGCCTACTTGAGCTGGCTGGAGCCGGTGGCCGGGGCACGCCACGCGGTGCGGCTCTCCACCTGGCAGGGCGGCGCGTGGTCCAAGCCCCTAACGGTGGTGGAGGACGACAGCCTGTTCGTGAACTGGGCGGACTTCCCGGTGATCGTGGCGCTCCCCGGCGGCGGGGTCGGAGCCTGCTGGATGCGCAAGAGCGGGGCCGGAACCTACGACTACCAGGTGTGGCTCGCCCGCTCATCGGACGGCGGCAAGACCTGGACCCGCCCGGTGGTGCCGCACCGCGACCCGCCCCGGGGCGAGCACGGGTTCGTCTCGCTGCTGCCCTGGCCCGGCGGCGGCGTGGCCGCCTTCTGGATTGATGGCCGCAAGGACGCGGGCGAGGGCGGCGCCGGCCACGAGGAGGAAGAGGAAGGCCACGTGGAGATGGCGCTGCGCCACGCCGTGCTCGATGCCGACGGCAACGTGAGCGACGAGGTGCTGCTCGACACGCGCACCTGCGAGTGCTGCCAGACCGGCGCGGCGCTCACCGCCGAAGGCGCGGTGGTCGTCTACCGCGACCGCTCCGAGCAGGAGATCCGCGACACCTACGCCGTGCGCCACGAGGGCGGGCGCTGGAGCGATCCCTTCCCGGTGGCGCGCGAGGGCTGGCGCATCGCCGGCTGCCCGGTGAACGGCCCCGCCGTCGCGGCGGCCGGCGCGCGGGTGGCGGTGGCGTGGTACACCGGCGCGGCGGATTCGGCCCAGGTGCGCGTGGCGTTCTCGGAGGACGGCGGGCGCAGCTTCGGCGCGCCGGTCACGGTGGACGGCGGGAGCCCGGTGGGCCGCGCCGGCATCGTGCTGCTGCCCGACGGCGCCGCGGCGGTGAGTTGGATCGAGAGCCAGGGAGACACCGCCTTCGTCAAGCTGCGCCGTGTAGACGGGGACGGACGGCTTGGGCGCGCGCTCACGGTGGCCGGCACCAGCGCCGCGCGCCGCAGCGGCTTCCCGCGCCTCGCGCGCGCCGGGGATCTCATCCTGTGCGCGTGGACGGACGCTGGGCGGCCCTCTCGCGTGCGGACGGGCGCGGTGAGGGTGGCCGAGCTGCGGTAGGGGGGCGGCCGCGGCGACGCACCCGCAACCCCATCGAGTGCCGGGAGCCGTAAAAGATTCTTGACGCCCTGCTGATGCGGGCCTAGGCTTATTGGGCTCCCGAACTGAACTTTGGCTCGGTGACCCCCATGGCCCGCGCGCGTAGCCCGAACCAAGGCTCCATCCACCGCCCGCCCGGCGCGATTCCCCAGCACCGTGGGCGGGCGCTCTTGTTGGGTAGCGACGTTGCGTCACGGACCGGGAGCCTGACGTCGCTCAAGGCGGAGAGGGATCTCCGCAGGAGTGATCCGATGAAGCGGCTGTTGAGGTTGCTGGTCGCC
>JBBIHL010000431.1:0-3161 GCA_037447075.1 Candidatus Eiseniibacteriota bacterium
GTGCCGGCGCGGGCGCGAAGTCCAGCGCCAGCGCCACGGCGAGGGCCTGGTTCAGGGCGAGCCAGAACGCCAGCCGCGCCGCGGCCAGGCCCGCGCGGGCCAGCCCCGACCGCCCCCTCACGCGCCCTCCCCCTGCATCGCCATCGCGCCGGCCGCCCCCGCCCCGAGCCGCTCCTTCAGGTGGTCGGCGACGCGCAGCGCGTTGGCCATGATGGTGAGCGCGGGATTCACCGCGCTGCTCGAGGGGAAGAAGGCCCCGTCCACCACGTAGAGGTTGTCGAGGTCGTGGGCCTTGCAGTTCGGGTCCAGCACCGAGGTCCTGGGATCGCGCCCGAAGCGGCAGGTGCCGTTCTGGTGCGCCACCCCGGCCAGCGGGATGCGCTTGCCGATGTAGGCGTTGATGCGCGAGAGCCCCTGGAAGCACTTCGCGCCGTGGAGGTCGCACGGGACGCGCGCCATCACGTCCTTGAGCCTGGCCTGGAGCCGCTTGTGCCCCTCCTCGTTGTTGGGCGCGTAGGCGAGCCGCGTGCGGCCGTCGCGCTCGACGGTCACCCGGTTCTCGGGGTGGGGCAGGTCCTCCGAGGTGAGCCAGAAGTCGAGCGAATGCCTGGCCATCTGCTCCAGCGTGAAGCCGGGGACGAACTTGGGCGCCCCCGCGGCGAGCACGTGGGCGTCGGTCTTGCCGATGAAGGAGATGTGCCCGAGCGGGTAGTCCCAGTCCTCCGCACCGTAGTAGAAGTCGTTCACCGCGAGGGTCTTCTGGAACACGGTGGGGTTCGGGCACCTGGAGACTGCCAGCATCACCGAGTTCAGGTGGCACATGTAGTTGCGGCCCACCTGGTCCGAGGAGTTGGCGAGCCCTCCGGGGTGCCGGTCTCCGGCCGAGCGCAGCAGGAGCGCCGCGGAGTTGATGGCGCCGCAGCTCACCACCACCGCGTCGGCCTGGTAGGTCTCCTGCTCGCCCCCGCGCTCCACGTGCACCCGGGCGACGCTGCGGCCCGCGGGGTCGGTTTCCAGGCGCGAGACGTAGGCGCCGGTGAGCAGCGTGACGTTGTCGTGCTCCAGCGCCGGGTCCACGCAGCACACCTGCGCGTCGGCCTTGGCGTAGACCAGGCACGGGTGGCCGTCGCAGGTGGCGCAGCGGATGCAGCGGCTGCGGCGCCGGTCCTGCTCGTCGAGCATGATCCCGACCGGCACGTGGAACGGACGCAGGCCCAGCGCGGCCATGCCGTCGGAGAGCTGCTGCAGGCGCGGCTCGTGGCTCACGGCCGGATGGGCGTAGGGCGCGCTCGCCCACGGCTCGGTGGGGTCCTCGCCGCGGGTGCCGTGCACGTGGTAGAGACGCTCGGCCCGGGTGTAGTAGGGCTCGAGGTCGCGGTAGGAGATGGGCCAGGCGGGCGAGACGCCGCCGTGGTGGCGCACCTCGCCGAAGTCCTGCTCGCGCATGCGCAGCAGGGCGGCCCCGTAGAACTTGGTGTTCCCGCCCACGAAGTAGTGGGTGCCGGCCTGGAACTCCTTGCCGTCCCGGTCCAGCCACCCGTCCGCGTTGTTGTAGCGGCCCTGCTGGACCACGGCCTGGGTGGTCCAGTTCTCCACCTCGCGCGGCACGTAGTCGCCGCGCTCCAGGAGCAGGATGCGCTTGCCGGTGGGCGCCAGGGCGTAGGCCAGGGTGCCGCCGCCCGCTCCCGAGCCGATCACGATGACGTCGTAGTGGGTGGTCACGTGGCCCTCCCCTCGGCCGCTCGCAGCGGGTGAGTCTGGGTGGTCGGGATTGCGTGTCCGGGGCGCGGGCCGGCAGTGCCGCGGCGGCTGAAAGCGGCAGCCGGGACGCCCCCGGCCCGGGCCGTCGGAAGCTGGAATGCCGCGCCGCGGCAGGAGGTTCCAGACGCGCGCCGGCCGGCCGCGCCCGCCTCAACGCCAGTCGCCCGAGGCGACGAACCCCGCCCAGTAGAGAGGATGACCGCTCAGCCCGGACTGGCGGCGCCGGGCCAGGGTCCTGCGCGCCGCCTCCCGCACCGCGCCGGCCGTGCTCCTGCCCTCCACCAGCCGAGCCCGGTAGAGCTCGCGCATCCACGCGCGCGCGGACGCGTCCTCCACCGACCACAGGCTCACGATCACCGAGCGGGCGCCCGAGAGCTCGAACGCCCTCCGCAGGCCGAAGACCCCTTCGCCGGCCTCGAGCGCGCCCAGACCGGTCTGGCAGGCGGAGAGGACCACCCACTCGGCCCCCCGCAGATCCAGGCCGGCGATCTCCTCCGCCGTCAGGATCCCGTCCTCGGCGTCGAGGGGTGCGGAGAGGCGCCGATTCGCCCCGGCCAGCGCGAGCCCGGAGAGGAGGAGCGGGTTCTCATCGGTTCCCCCGCCCGATGGCAGCGAGTCGCAGTCTCCCGGGAGGAAGAAGCCGTGCGTGGCCAGGTGGAGCACCCTGGACCCCGAGGCGCTTCGCTTGAATGCGCCCTCGCTCGCGGCGGCGCCGGCGAGGCGCACGACGCCCCTGGCGGCGGCGCGGGGATACAGCGCCGCCACCTCGTCCACCTCCTGCCGCGTGGCCGGGAGCGGCTCGAAGTGGAGGGACTCGAAGTCGAGGCAGCCGGACCGAGCGGGACGGTCGCGCGCACCGGTGGCGGCGGAGGGTGCCGCCGTTCCTCCGCCCGACCCCACCTCGGCACTTCGCTCGAAGTCCGGGTCGGCCACGGCCAGGATGCCCGCGCCCGACGCACCGTGTCCCTCCACGGCTGGGCGCGCGACGTCCCGTTCCGCGGAAAGCAGGTGCAGGAGCGGGCCGCGCTCCACCAGGTAGCCGTCGCGGCCCGCCGGGAGCGCGGCCAGGCTCACCAGGTGGATGGCCCCGTCGGGCACGACCAGGACGCGCTCCACGCCGGCGAGGTGCCTGGCGACCGGATCCCAGGCGCGCTCGCGCAGCGC
Source organism: Candidatus Eiseniibacteriota bacterium (assembly GCA_037447075.1). Classification (GTDB taxonomy): domain Bacteria; phylum Eisenbacteria; class RBG-16-71-46; order RBG-16-71-46; family RBG-16-71-46; genus JBBIHL01. The sequence goes on from JBBIHL010000431.1 coordinate 2,926, forward strand.
GGCGCCCAGGCGCCGGCACTCGGCCTCGCCCCGTCCCCAGCGTCCCGGGCCGGTGGGGCCGCCCGCCGCCTCGCGGGCGAAGCGCGCGATCAGGGAGTCCAGCTCGGCAGCCGGGCCCAAAGGGATGAAGCGGGGCTCGAGGCTCCGTCGCACCGAGTCCTGGGGAGGACTCGAGCTCCTTTGCGCCCGGTTCGCCAGGCCACGCGCCGAACCGGCCAGCACGAAGACGCCGTAGG